>JBBATT010000035.1:7784-12380 GCA_040398605.1 Chakrabartia sp. | reverse complement strand
GGTGCTTGCCGATGCTGCCGGGGCCGAACAGGTGCAGCAGGTCCACCACCGGCGCGCCGCAGAGCAGCCCGCCTTCGCGGTCGAGCTGCCCGGACACGATATTGGCGACCGCCACCAGCCAAGTCGTGAGCGTGCCAAAGCTCTGCGTCGAGGCGCCCATGCGCCCATAGAGCGCGGCAGGGCCGGACAGCATGCGGGTCGCCAGATGCTCCACATCTTCCGCCGCGACATTCGCGCGGGCAAGGCAGTCGGCAACATCGAAGGGCGCTAGCGCCGCCCAAAGCGCATCGACATTGCGGACATAATCAGCCGCCGCCGGAAGCCCTATGGCCTTCATCGTCTTCAACAGGGCAATCAGCAGAAAGGCATCGCTCCCCGGCCGCACGAAGATATGCCGGTCGGCGATCTTCGCCGTCTCGCTGCGGCGCGGATCAATGACGATCAGCTCGCCGCCACGCGCCTGCAACTCCTTCACCCGGTTGCGGAAATCAGGGACGGTCCACACGCTGCCATTGGACGCCATCGGGTTGCCGCCAAGGATGATCATCGTCTGGGTGCGGTCAATGTCCGGCACGGCCCAAAAGCCCGAATGCCCATAGAGCCGGATATTGCTGACATGGTGCGGCATCTGATCCACTGTGCTCGCCGAAAAGACGTTCTTGGTGCGCAGCGCTTTTTTGAGGTCGCCTGAGGTCAGCACATTGCCATAGCTGTGCGCATTGGGGTTGCCGACATAGAGCGCAGTCGACGCCGGATCGCGGGCCATGATCGCGCGGGTCTTCTCGCCAATCTCGGCAAAGGCCTGATCCCAGCTGATCTCCTGCCACTCCTCGCCCACCCGCATCATCGGACGGCGCAGACGGTCAGGATCATTTTGCAAATCGGCAATGGCGGTGGCCTTGGGGCAAATATGCCCCCGGCTCATCGCATTATCAGGATCGCCCTTGATGGAGAGGATCTCACGACCTTCTGCCATCACGATCACCCCGCAATTGGCCTCGCAGATATGGCAGGTGCGGCGATGGGTGACGGGCATAAAGGCTCTCCGGTCTGTTCTCTTCTATGGCGCCATGATGTCTTGAGAAGAGCCGACGGGCAAGCGATAGTCGCACCACATAGGCGGGGGGAAACATCGACATATCTGCAACACTATTCGGGAATTGTGCTGGTAAGGCATGGATTTAGCAGCAAACTGTGGCACATTGGGTCGTAGAGGCACCGTCAAAAAGAAGAAGGATCTCACCCATGCGTCGCACATTCTCCGCCCTTTCGCTTGCATCGATTGCGGCATCTGCCCTCACCATCGCCACACCCGCCTTCGCACAAGATGAAGAGGCCACAGGCCCCCTCGATATTGAATTCACGCTGGCCGGCGTCTCGGACTATCGCTTCCGCGGCATCTCGCTCAGCAATAAGGACCAAGCTTTCCAGCCTTCGCTGACAGTGAGTCACGAATCTGGCCTTTACGCGTCGGCATGGGGATCAAACATTGCTGACAATGGCGGCGATAACATTGAAGTCGATCTGACCGCAGGCTGGTCCGGCCAAGTCGGTCCCATCGACCTGAATATCGGCGGTGTCTACTATCTCTACCCCGGCGTGACAGGTGCGAACTACATTGAAGCGCTCGGTTCGGTTGGCACTGGCGTTGGTGCAGGCAATATCGCAGTCAACCTTGGCTATACCCCGCGACAGAAGAACACTGACAATGAGGACAATGTCTATGTGTCTGTTTCCGCGGGCTTTCCGGTCTTTAACACGGGCCTGACGCTCAATGGCTCCTTCGGGATTGAAGATGGTGCCTTTGCCGACAAGAAGAAGGATTGGTCGATTGGTGCCGATTATGAGCTTGCCGGATTCACCCTTGGCGTGAAATACGTGGATACGGCGCATACGTCCGGCAATCCGCTGGGCAAGGCCGGCGCTTTGTTTTCGGTCAGTAAGACCTTCTGACCGGCAGCGCATGAAACAGGAGGGTGCGCCTTAGCGCACAATGACATCATGGCGACGAACCTTGCGACCTGGATTGCAGATCACGGTGTCAGCGAGGTGGAGTGCATCGTCCCGGACATGAATGGCGTGCAGCGCGGAAAGGTGCTGCCCGCCAACAAGTTCCTGTCGAGCGTGAAGGAAAACACGCTGCGCATTCCCGGCAGCATTTTTTCCGTCACGATCAACGGCGAATATCCCGAGGGTATCGGGCACATCATCCCGGAATATGATCCCGACCAGATGATGGTGCCCGATCCCGAGACGATCCGCGAAGCCCCCGGCTTTGCGACGCCGACGGCCTATGTCATTGCCGATGCCTTCACCAAAGACGGGGCGCCGGTTGCCATCGCGCCGCGCATGATCCTGAAGCGCGTGCTCAAGCTTTATGAAGACCGCGGCTGGCGGCCCGTCATCGCGCCGGAGGTGGAATTCTACCTCGTTTCGCAAAACACAGACCCGGACTTTCCTTTGGTTCCGCCGACCGGGCGGTCGGGCCGTCCCGAAACCGCCAGCCAGCCTTATGGGCTGGAGGCGCTGACCGAGTTCGAAGAGTTTATCGAGCACACTTATGAGTGGTGCGAAAAGGCCGGGATCAACATCGACACGATGATCCACGAATCGGGCGCCGCGCAGTTGGAAGTGAACTTCCTGCACGGTGATCCGCTGAAGCTGGCAGATGAAGTGCTGCTGTTCAAACGCCTTGTCCGTCAGGTCGCGCTGCAGCACGGCGTTTATGCGACCTTCCTTGCCAAGCCGATGAGTGACCAGCCCGGCAGTGCGATGCACATCCACCAGTCGGTTCTCGATATCGATACGGGACGCAACATCTTCAGCACACAGGCGGGCAAGGACAGTGCGCTGTTCCGCAGCTATATTGCCGGACTTGCTCGCCTGTTGCCGCAGGTGACGCCGATGTTTGCGCCCAACGTCAACAGCTTCCGCCGCATGCGGCCCGACAGTGACGCCCCAATCAACGTCCAATGGGGCACCGACAACCGCTCCTGCGGATTGCGCATCCCGATTTCTGACACGAAGAACCGACGCATCGAAAACCGCCTACCGGGCGCGGACAGCAACCCCTATCTCGCCATGGCCGCCTCTTTGATCTGCGGATATATCGGCATGGTAGACCGGATGGTGCCGCCCAAGCCGATCGCGGGCAGTGCCTATAACCGCGCTCGCACGCTGCCCCGCACACTGGAAGGCGCGCTCGACCGCTTCTCGCACTGCAAGCCGGTCAAGCAACTGCTGGGCGAGGACTTTTTTGAGATTTTCTACGCCATCAAGGAATGTGAGCTGTTCAACTACCAGTCGGTGATCAGCTCTTGGGAGCGTGAGCATTTGTTGCTCCGCGTCTGACGTGCGCGACGCCTTGGCAGACAGTTACTACGCGGCCACCGCGAACCGGCAACGCACGCCGCGACGGCTGGAGGGAGATGCTCGGTGTGATGTCGTCGTCATCGGCGGCGGCTTCACCGGCATCGCCGCCGCCCTTGCCTGTGCCGAGAAGGGCTTTTCCGTCATCCTGCTGGAAGCCGAAACCATCGGCTTTGGCGCATCGGGGCGTAATGGCGGGCAACTGATCCCCGGCCTGCGCTGGTCGATGCGTGAGATGGAGGCAGAATTTGGTGCGGCGCGTGCCAAGGCGATCTTCGACGTTGCTTGGGGCGCACGTGACCTTGTGTGGGGTCGGGTCGCCCGCCACAAAATCGACTGTGATCTGTCGTCGGGGCATCTGGAGGCCGCCTATAAGCCAGCACATCTGGACGATATGGCGGCGGAAGCCGAACTGCTCGAAACCCTCGGATACAAAACGGCGATCTTGGACCGCGCAGGCTTGGCAGAGCATATCCGCGCCGATGGCTATCATGGCGGGCTGTATGACCCGCAGGGCGGACATTTCCATCCGCTCAACTATGTGCTCGGGCTGGCCGCCGCAGCCGAGGACGCGGGCGTCCGTATCTTTGAAAACAGCCGCGTCGCAGAGGTCATTGATCAGGGCGCGGTGACAATCCGAACGGCGCAGGGCAGCGTCCGGGCAACCCATGCCATCCTCGCCACCGACGCCTGGATGGACGACATTGACCGCACGCTCGGCAGCTTCACTATCCCCATCATGAACTATAATGTCGCGACGGCACCGATCCCGAACGCAGACGCGCTCCTGCCCTCTAACGCTGCCGTCGCGGACAGTCGCTTCGTCCTCAACTATTTCCGCCTGTCTGCCGACAAGCGCCTGCTCTTTGGCGGGGGCGAGAAATATGTGCAGACGCCGCCCGCCGATATCGGCGCGTTTGTCCGCCGTCACATTGTTGAGGTGTTCCCGCAATTGGCGACCACGCCTATCGACTATCAATGGGGCGGGGCTGTTTCGGTGAGTATGAACCGGCTGCCGATCTTGGGCCGCCGGGGCAATGTGTTTCATGCCTTCGGATTTTCCGGCCATGGCGCGCTGGTCACAACGCTTGCGGGGGAGCTCATCGCCGAAGCGCTGGCAGGGACGGCATCGCGCTTTGACGTCATGGCGTCTTTGCCAAAGCGGCCCTTTCCCGGCGGAAAATGGATGCGCCGTCCCTTGGCGACGCTTGGGCTTCTCTGGTACGC
>JBBATT010000035.1:0-7684 GCA_040398605.1 Chakrabartia sp. | reverse complement strand
TGCCCGAAACGCGGCGCAGCCTTGTCGGCCAAGTGTGGGACGTCCGCGAACACACCATTGCCATTGAATTCAATGACGGCCGTGCGCTTGAGGCCGCTTTGGAGGCGGGAGATATCGCCGCTGTCCTTGCTGAGCCGGTGATGACCAATTGCGGCATGGTGCTGCCGCGCCCCGGCTTCCTCGCCCTGATGCGCGAAGTGACCGCGCGGACGGGCACGCTCCTCATCTGGGATGAAACGCACACCATCTCGTCCGGCCCCGGCGGCCATTCGGGCAGCTATGGGCCGGCAGGTGATATGTTCGTCATCGGCAAGTCTATCGGCGGCGGCGTGCCGTGCGCGGCGTTTGGCTTTTCCGATGATGTGGCGAAGCGGACGGAGGCCTATCGCGCCACCTTGCCCCCCGGCCATTCGGGGATCGGCACGACGCTTTCCGCCAATGCGCTCGCCATATCAGCGATGCATGCCATGCTCGACGACGTCATGTCGCCGCACGCCTATAGCCATATGCTCGGCCTTGGGCAGATGCTGGCCGGGCGCATCGAAGGCGTGATTGATCGGCACCAACTGCCCTGGCACGTGTCGAGCGTCGGCGCGCGGGTGGAGATCGTCTGCGCGCCTAAGCCGCCCACCAATGGGACGGAAGCCCGCGCGGCGATGGACCATGATCTGGAAAGCCTTCTACACCTCATGCTCGTCAACCGGGGCACGTTGCTCGCCCCGTTCCACAATATGATGCTGGTCAGCCCTGTGACGACGGCCGAGCAAATTGAACGGCTGGCGCATCATCTGAACGACGCGGTTTCAACGCTGCTTTCCTGACGCACGCACGCCGATTGTCTTCCGCTTCGCAAGGGCAAAGTCCACCGCCTCCTGCGCCTTTGCCAAGAGCTTTGGCACATCCCGGTGCTGGTCCTGCGCCGATGCTTCCAACGCCTGAAGGATCGCGGCACGGTGCAGTGGATCGCCATTGAGCCGCGCGCCAAGCGAGGCGCCGGCGTCGAGATCATTGAGGTCCCCCAGATGCTCTTGCGCGTCCGCCAGCCGGTCCAGCCGCAACCGGTCCAACGTCTTGCGTGCCGGATCACGCGACAGGCTGGTGAAAAATTCAGAGGCATAACGCAGCCGCTTCAGCCCGATGCGGACACGGTGCCGCGCTTCGGGCGACAGATCGGCAAGATGCTTCGATTTCCGGCGCAGCTTTCGCCGCCAGTCTTTTAAGAGCACGCGCGAGGCCTGATCGAGCGGCAGATCGTCCGGCTGTGGTCCGCCAAGATGTTCCGCCCAATGCGCCGATCCAATGAGCAACTGCTGAAAAGATCTACTCTGAATAAGGTGCACCACCGACGCATAGGCCTGCGCCCGTTCCTCCGTGAGGGCGCGGCGGACGTCATCGCTTGTTTCAGTGTCGGCGCCTTTGCCGATCCGCGTGAGGATGACATCAAGATCCCGCGCGGTGCCCATCACCCCAATGGCGGCACCCCATTCCGCATCCAGCACAGGCGCATCGGCATCGCCCAGCATTTCATGCGCGAGACGAAGTGCAACACGCAGACGCCGCAGCGCAACCCGCATCTGATGTAGGCCTTCAGGCAGACTGAAGATCACCAGCACGTCGACATTGGCCAGATATTGCCCGATGCTACCCCATACCATCCACCGCAGCGCCGCCCGTGTGCCGATGTTGGCGGGCAGACGGATGGGACGCGCCTTGACCGCGTTGGGCGCCGTCCCGTCGGCCAGCCGATATCCGACCGCTGACTTGCTGGTGGTGGACCAATAAAGCTCCGGCCCCAGCGGCAGCGCCCGCACGAGCCCCAGCAGATCCTTCAAACGGCCCTTCAACAGTTCCAGCTCCAGTTCGCACACAGGGGCCGTCCGGTCTCCGGCGGTCACCTGACCTTCGTCAAAGGCCAGTTCAATTTTGGAACGGCCAAAGGCGACCGTCCGAACATCGCGGTCCACAGCGAGGCCGAAGACAGGCCCAAGATCAGCGCCCTTGGCGGCCTTGATGACAAGGCGCGCCGCCTGTGGTGGCAGGGCGCCGAGATCAAGCTGCGGACCGTCCAACGGGGCGTTCCATTCCGGGCGGGAAATGGCCTTGCCCGTCGCCCCGCGTTTCACGGTGATCTCGCAGCTTTTGCCATCATTTCGAACACGCAAAGCGAGTTGTGCGGCGGCCAGCCTCTGGTCAGGCGTATCATAATAGATGGTCGAAAATTGACGGGCACGACCCTCGCCTTGCAGCATGTCCATTGACCGCAGGTGCGTGAGCACGGCGGCGGATGCGGCCAGCTTCAGTTCGATTTCATGCCCGTCTGCCATAGCCCGGCGCCTATCTGTTTAAGGCGGCGAACGTAACACCCCACAGCACAGGACGCGACTCTTCATCCAGCGGTGGTGCGTGTCCGGCTTGACGGAGGCCCTGCACTCCCCGCACAAGGCCTTTATGACCAGCAAAACGTCCTCCCATCAGATCGCGCACCTTTCCGAAGCAGAGGCCTTTTTTAAGGCCCATCCGGAGGTTGACGCCATCGACATCATCTTCACCAATATGTGCGGTGTGCCGCGCGGCAAGCGGCTGCGCGCGCATGAGGTGCTGGGTGTCTATAAGGAAGGTCGTTTCCTACCCGGCTCTGCCGTCATCGTCGACATCACGGGGCGCGACACCGAAGAGACAGGTTTGGTCTGGGAAGATGGTGATGCCGACCGGCGCATCCACCCCATCCCCGGCACGCTCGTGCCCACCCCTTGGGCCGGGCCGAACGCTGCACAATTCTTGACCGGCTTTTATGAGTTGGATGGCACGCCCAATGATCTTGATCCGCGCCATGTGCTGGGCCGCGTCATTGATCGGCTGGCGGGCCACGGCCTGACGCCCGATGTTGCGGTGGAACTGGAATTCTATCTGGTCGATGCCAAGCGCGGCAAAGATGGTCGGCCAACGCCTGCGCGTTCGCCCTCTTCAGGGGAAACGCCGCACGACATTCAGGTCTATGGTCTGGCTGAGATGGAGGACTTCCGGCCCTTCTTTGATGATCTTTACGCCTGTGCCGCTGCCCAAAATCTGCCTCTGGAAGCCGCCATTTCCGAATATGCGCCCGGCCAGTTTGAAATGACGCTGGCGCACAAGGCGGATGCGCTGCAAGCTTGTGATGATGCCATCATGCACAAGCGCATGGTGAAGGCCATCGCGCAGAAGCACGGCATGGAAGCCACCTTCATGGCCAAGCCGTTTGAGCACAGCGCGGGCAATGGCATGCATCTGCACGCCTCAATGCTCGATGCATCAGGCAAGAATGCCTTTGCGAGCGAAGACCCCGAAGGCACGCCGCTTTTGCGCCACGCCATTGCGGGGATGCAGGCCACCATCGCCGACGCCTTCCTGATCTTTGCGCCCAACGCCAACAGCTATCGCCGGTTCAAAGCGAACAGCTATGCGCCGGTTGCCCCCACATGGGGCGTCAACAACCGCACCGTCAGCTTCCGCGTGACAGCAGGGCCAGCGGCCAGCCGCCATGTGGAACACCGGATCGGCGGGGCGGATGCCAACCCCTATCTCGCAATGGCCGCGATGCTGGCGGGCATGTGCCACGGCATTGAGCACAAGCTGGACCCCGGCGCGCCGGTCGTCGGCAATGGCTATGAGGCCGTGACCACAGCGCCGCCCATGCCGACCAACTGGTTTGCAGCGCTTGACCGGTTCAACGGTTCAGAGGTGATGAAGGATCTTCTGGGCGCGCGCTTTGTGGAGATGTTCGGCATCGTGAAGCAGACCGAGATGGAGCGCTTCTTCGGTGCCGTGCCGGACCTTGATTACGCTTGGTATTTACGGACGGCTTAGACGTCGCGGACAAATCCAAATTTGGTGCAGTTGCAGCGTCGCCCCGTGTCGAGCACGGGGCGACGGAGAGCCTCTTTGGGTTCTGGTGACCTATTGAAACCCCGCCTCAGCGCTTTGGCGCGCGGGTCGCGAACAGGTTTTCAAGCACGCGCAGGATGGCGAGCATATGCATGGGATGTCTCTCATCTCTTTGATGTTTTGTGCGACGTGCCCGAAAAGAGGCACCGCCGTCAGAGCCTGAAATAGCCGGTTTTCCGCCAATTCTCAATCCAAAGGTTAATTTTGCCTAAATTTCGGGCAATTTCGCAACGCTGCTGTTGAATCAGGCAGAGCTTTTGATGCTTTATGACGCCTGCGAGACGGGCCACGCATCATTATTCCCTGAAAAGCGCCCTATCTTCGATTCTGGCACGGCAATTGCGGAGGACTTCCTGACCAATTCCAAGGGGGTCCAATGAAACTGATCATCGCAATCATTAAACCGTTCAAGCTGGACGATGTCCGCGAAGCGCTCACGGCGCTTGGCGTGTCCGGCATGACGATCACCGAAGTCAAAGGCTTCGGCCGCCAAAAAGGCCAGACCGAGATTTATCGCGGTGCCGAATATTCGACCAACATGGTGCCCAAGGTGAAGGTGGAAGTCGCCTGCGACGACGCCATTGCCGATCGTGCGGTTGAGGCCATTCAGCAAGCCGCCAACACCGGTTCCATCGGTGATGGCAAGATCTTCATGCTCGAACTCAACGCGGCGGTCCGTATCCGCACGGGTGAGACGGGCGCGGTCGCACTCTAACGAGAAGCAGGGGACATATGACCAAACTCAACAAATGGATTGCAGGGGCCGCGACGATGCTCGCGACTGTCCCTGCCTTTGCGCAGGACGGGCCGATCAAGGCGCCGACTGCCGAACAAATGGCCGGCATGGTCGACAAAGGCGACACCACGTGGATGCTCGTTTCGTCGGCGCTCGTACTGCTCATGTCGATCCCGGCGCTCGCCTTGTTCTACGGCGGCCTTGTCCGCACGAAGAACATGCTGAGCCTCCTCATGCAGGTCTTCATGATCGTGTCGATCGCGGCCCTCGTCTGGGTCAGCTGGGGCTATACCCTCGCCTTTACGAGTGGCACGCCCTTCATCGGCAGCCTGTCCAAGCTGTTCCTTCAGGGTGTTGATGCAACCACGGTTGCTGCAACCTTCTCGAACAACGTCTATATTCCGGAATACGCGTTTGTTGTGTTCCAGATGACCTTTGCCTGCATCACCCCGGCGTTGATCGTCGGTGCCTTTGCAGAGCGCGTGAAGTTTGCGCCGCTGATGCTGTTCGTGGTCGCCTGGTTGACGGTGGTCTACTTCCCGATTGCGCACATGGTTTGGTATTGGGCTGGCCCAGACTTCCTGGTCGATGCCCCTGCTGACATGGGCTATCTGTGGGGCATGGGCGCGCTGGACTTTGCCGGTGGCACCGTGGTTCACATCAACGCCGGGATCGCAGGCCTTGTTGGCTGCATCATGATCGGCAAGCGCATCGGTTACGGCAAGGAAGCCACACCGCCGCACTCGCTCACCATGACGATGATCGGCGCTTCGCTTCTGTGGGTGGGCTGGTTCGGCTTCAACGCCGGATCCAACCTTGAAGCCAACGGCCTTGCCGCTCTTGCCTTCATCAACACCTTCGTCGCCACGGCTGCTGCCGCTGTGGCCTGGGCGCTGGTTGAACAGTTCCACCACGGTCGTCCGTCGCTTCTCGGCGCTGTGACGGGTGCGGTTGCGGGTCTTGTTGCCATCACCCCGGCTTCGGGCTTTGCAGCCCCGATGACGTCGATCCTGATCGGCCTCTTCGTCTCGCCCGTCTGCTACCTGTTCGTCGCGGTTGTGAAGAACAAGCTGAAGTATGACGACACGCTCGACGTGTTTGGCGTTCACTGCGTCGGCGGTATCGTCGGTGCGCTCGCGACAGGCATCGTGGCTGACCCGGCTCTGGGCGGTCAGGGCTGGATCGACTACACCGTCTTCCCGGCTGTTGCTGGCGAATATGACATGGCAGGACAAGTCATCACGCAGGCCAAGGCCGTCATCCTGACGCTGCTCTGGTCGGGGATTGGCTCTGCTGTCCTCTTCTTCATCCTCGATAAGACCATGGGTCTCCGCCCGGCCGAAGACGCCGAACGCGAAGGTCTCGATCTGTCGAGCCACGGGGAACGTGCCTACAACTACTAAGGCCACCCGTTACCAAGCTTGGGGGTCCAACCCGCTCCTCTCCTGAAAAGGGAAGGACCCCCTCCCCAGGTTCCTCCTGCGAACCTTACTGGGCCGGCAAGGAGACTTGCCGGCCTCTCTTTTTGTCCGAAAATGCCGCCGTCGATTGAGAAGGGGATTGGCATTGTGACAATTTTGAGGCAGAGACGCGCTCAAGCGGTCAAGCCGCAAGAAATACAAAGCTCCGCGGGAGAGGAGAAAAAGGGCCGACGGGTGTACCCGCGGCCCTTTTTAATGCCTGCAAGACGGGCAATCC
This sequence comes from Chakrabartia sp., assembly GCA_040398605.1. Lineage (GTDB taxonomy): Bacteria > Pseudomonadota > Alphaproteobacteria > Sphingomonadales > Sphingomonadaceae > Aquisediminimonas. Next base: position 1,329 of record JBBATT010000035.1, on the reverse strand, counting down.
CGATCAGTTCAGCCGAAGACCGACCCACAAGGTGCGCGGCGCTGCGCGTTCGATGACGCCGGTGGCGCTGATCGCAGTTTCGACGCGGGCGTTGGTCACATTTTCGCCGCGCACGAAGAGCGACAGCCTGTCCGTCACCGGCAGCACCGCCACGGCATCCAGCGTCAGCGCGTCGTTCAGACGGCGGCTGTTTGAATCATCCTCAAACTGGGCAGATACATAACGCAACGTGGTGGACAGACCCCGCCAGCCGAGCGTTCCGCTGGCCGTGTGCGCAGGCACCTGTGCCGGGCGCAGACCATCCAGCGCCGCCGCCGTGCCTGATCCGCTAATGCGGGCATCGCTATAGGCATAGCTTGCCGCCAGCCGCCAATCGCCGCGTTCCATCCGCGCATCGAGTTCAACGCCGTTGCTGCGGACGGCATTGATGTTCACCCGCTGGCGATAAGCCCCGGCGACAAAGCCGACACCGGGAAAGGTGCCGGGCCCTTGCGCCAGCGTCACGTTGCCGATGGCGTCGGTCAGCTTGTTGGTGAAGGCCGTCGCACGCAGCGATACGCCCCTTGCGGGCCGCACATCCACGCCGAGTTCAGCCCCCTTCATCCGCTCTGGCGCAAGCGCCGGGTTGGCCGCCGTCGCATCCGCGCCCACGCGGAACGGGCGGTAAAGTTCATTGAGCGTCGGCAGGCGCCAGCCGAGATAGGCCGCCCCCCGCAGCGTGATGATCCCGGCTTCATAAGCAAGCCCCGCCCGCGCCGTTGGCTCCCAGCCCTGCCGGTCCGGCGCCAGTTCGTTGCGGATGCTGGCCCCTGTCGCCAGCGTGCGTTCAACCAAGCGGCCATCGCGGATCCACCAGCGGTCGGCGCGCACACCACCCGTCAGCGTCAGCGCCTCCAGCTTTGCGGACAGCTCGGCAAAGGCGCCTGCTGTATCGCTTTGCCCGCCCGCCTCGCGGATGCGCGTCGGCTTACCTGCGACATAAGTGAACAGCTCATTGGTCTCGCCCGTCGTCCGGCGAAAGTCAGCGCCCAGGCGCAATTCGACCGCTTCCCCCAAAGGCGGGCGAACTTCCAATCGCCCGCCGAGCCCCGTTGACGGCACATTATACTGATCAACCGATTGGGTGACGGTCGACCGCGTCGCATCGACAGCCACGGCACGGCTCGTGAATTTACGCATCTGGACATAGCCCAGCGCCTGCACACCCCAGCGCCCCTTATGGACCAGCCGGACGCTGGCATCCGCGCCGTCCCCGCCATTTTCAGACAGGATCGTCCCGCGTTCCCGCCGGTCGGTGAAGCCCATGATCGACGCCTGAAGCTCAGTCTG
>JBBATT010000034.1:0-12576 GCA_040398605.1 Chakrabartia sp. | reverse complement strand
ATCCTGACAGAAACCTCAACCAACCGGATTGAGCCCGACCATATCGTGCTCGACACCCGCGATGGTGAACTGCGCATCCCCTGCAACCGCATCATCGCGCGCATGGGCTCCGCCCCGCCGCGTGGCTTTGTGGAAAGCTGCGGTATCGAGTTCAGCAGCAAAGACCGGGAAGCCTTTCCGATCCTTTCACCGGTGTTTGAATCGACGGCACCGGGCATCTTCGTAATTGGCGCCCTCGCCGGCTATCCCCTGATCAAGCATTGCATGAACCAGGGCTATGATGTTGTTGAGTTCATCAATGGCAACACCAATCTCAAGCCCGCCGATGAACCAATTTTGGAAGCCAAGTTTAGCAGCCTCCCTGGCAAGCGATCCGTGGACGAATGGCTGGACCTGCTGCGCACAAAAATCGACATCCTACGTGATCTGACACCGCTGCAAATGCGCGAGTTCACACTCGACAGTGATGTCAGCTTTGTTCGCAAGGGAGACGTGATCTTTGATCGCGGTGCGCCCGGATCTTCTTTGTTCAACGTGGCTTCCGGCAGCGTCCACGTTCAAGTAAACCCCAGCGATCCTAGCATCGTTGTCCCGATCGGGTCTGGTGCCATGTTCGGGGAAGTCGGCTTGATTTCGGGGCGTAAACGCGGCGCCACGGTAGTCGCGGCTGAAGACAGCGTCTTAATGGAAATCCCCCGCAACGCGGCTTTGAAACTGATCGCAACCGTGCCGGCTGTGAAGCGCGCTGTGACGCGTGTATCGATTGAGCGTCAGTTGCTTCAGCTCTTCAAGGCTGGCTTGAGCCCGTCCGACATCGCAGAAGTCGTCGAAAGCGCCGAGACGATTAGCGTCCGTGCTGGCGAAACGATCATTGCCGAAGGCGATGAGAGTTACGACATCTATGTCATTCGCGTGGGATCTATGGTGGTTGAACGGACCATCGCCGCGAAAACGGTGTTCATCTCCTATCTGCCTGCAGGGTCCTATGTCGGGGAAATGGCGCTTATCGAGGGCGGGCGGAGAACAGCTTCAGTCCGCGCTGCGGTAAAGTCAGAAGTCATCAAACTGAACGGCGATGCGTTCCGCAGCTTGCTCGACCGCAATCCGGCGCTCCTCGAGCGGCTGAAGGTCGACATGGCGACGCGGAAGGACGTCAACGCGCATATCGAAACGATGAAGAGCACCTTCTCGGACGTTGCAGACATGTATTCGTCGGTTGCAAGCTTCCTTGTCGAAAACGGCATCGGCGAAGCAACGGACGTGTTGCTCATCGACGAAAGGCTCTGCGTCGGTTGTGACAATTGCGAAAAGGCCTGTGCAGACAGCCATGATGGGTTGTCCCGTTTGGACCGTGAAGCGGGTAAGACATACGCCCATCTTCATGTCCCGACATCCTGCCGCCACTGCGAACACCCGCATTGCATGGCCGATTGCCCGCCGAACGCGATCCATCGTGGGATGGATGGGGAAGTTTTCATTGACGACACCTGCATCGGTTGCGGAAATTGCCAGCGCGCATGCCCCTATGGCGTGATCCGCATGGACAAGGTGCCGCCAAAGAAGCCGCCGCTTCTCAACTGGCTTTTGTTCGGCAGCGGCCCGGGGCCAGGCGAGCCAAACGCCAAATGGGCAAAGAAGCATGGCAATCCGGAGGCCCCTAAAAAAGCGATCAAGTGCGACATGTGTGCGGGTCTTGAAGGCGGACCAAGCTGTGTTCGCGCCTGCCCAACCGGCGCTGCCATCCGCATTTCGCCGGAACAGTTCCTGAGCGTTTCTCACATGCAGAAGGGCGACTAGGCCATGGCATTTCTCGCCCGTAACAAGGCCAAGAAACGTTCCGGGCCGTCGAGCCATGTGTCGTTCCTAAAGTATGAAGATTACCGGTGGCTCAAAATTGCCTCGGCGTTTTCGGCGCTCGCGATCCTGATCTATGCCCTTGTAGACGTCGAGCCACGCCCTAGCGGGAACAGCTGGTATGGCTATACGCTTGGCACGATCGGCGCCATTCTCATCCTCTGGCTTGCCCTTCTCGGCTGGCGCAAACGCAATATCAAACCTGGGCAATGGACGCTCAAATCTTGGGTGTCTGCTCACGTCTGGCTGGGATTGTCGCTTATCGTGGTCGCAACCCTCCACTGTGCATTCCAGTTCGGCTGGAACGTCCATACGCTTGCTTATGTCTTGATGATGATCGTCATCCTTTCGGGCGTCTATGGCATTTGCGCTTACACCATCCTGCCAAAACAGCTCAGCGCGAACCGGGGCGACATGACGCAGGTCGAAATGCTCGACAATCTGCGGAGTATCGACCGCCAGTTGCACGATGCGACGCAGCCGTTGAGCACCGAATTAGCCAATATCATCGGCGCATCTCTCAATGACGATCCGTTCGCGGGCTCCATCCTCGCGCGCTTAAAAAACCAATATCCGTCCTGCCCATCGCAGTTCGCCTTTGAAACGGTTGGCGCCGCGTCGCGATCCAAAGCCAACGGCAATACAGACGACATCGTTCGCGCCGCACAATTGCTGTCACGTAAGGTGAGCGCGCTGGCTAACATTCGTCGGCATATTCAGTTGAAGGCGCAGCTTGAGATCTGGCTCTATTTCCACGTCCCTGTGACGTTCGCGCTGATTGCGGCCCTTATCGCGCACGTCGTCAGCGTCTTCTTCTATTGGTGATCTGCTCATGATTTTTACCGTTCACCACGTTAGCTTCACCAATGACGGCCGCGAAATCATCCGGTCGAAAGACTATGATCAATCGACACTTTCGGTTGGCCGCGGTCCGGGCTGCGATATTGCGCTGCCCGATGTGTCGGTGCCGCTTGACCATGCACGCATCACCGCCAATGCAGATGGGACGCTCTCGGTGGACGCCGTTGCGGGCGCACCCTTCATGGCAAATGGCCGGAGTGTCACCTCCCTGAAGATTGGTCGCGGCGATGGCGCCGTTATTAACTTTGGCAGCCATGAATTCATCATCAGCCGCGCTTCAGAAGACGTGGTCATCCGTGTTGAACGCAAAAGCGCCGTTGCCGATTCCAGCGAAGCCAAAGACAGCAAGTTCGTCTTTTCTCTTGGCAAGGTTGGCGGAAAAATGCGCCTTCCAGCTTGGATCCTGGTTGTCACCATTCTCGCAACTTTGCTGGTCTGGCCGATCTGGACATGGTCAAACTTCCATATGGCCAAAAGCCGTGCAGATACATTTCACGCAGACCAGACCTGGTCATCCGGCAAACTCTCGCTCGGCCACGCCGCCCTGGCAAAGGACTGTCAGGCCTGCCACGTGAACGCCTTTGAATCCGTGCGCGATAGCAGTTGCGTTGCATGCCACACCAAAGTGCACGACCATGCCGATCCCAAAAGCTTGGCTGGCGCTAAGGGTGAACCCAATCCATTCCGCCAAGTTCTGAATGCTACATCCCGCGTGTTCAATCGGCCTGAAAACAGCTGCGTCGACTGCCATATGGAGCATGAAGGCGCCGTCTCCGCACCGGCAACACCGCAGCGTTTCTGCACCGATTGCCATGTCGGTTTGAGCACGCGGGTCAAGACAACGAAAATTCTGGACGTTGGCGACTTCGCAAAGGACCATCCTGAATTCCGCCCGTCTATTGTGACATCACCCGGCGAACCGCCGACAATTCAGCGTATTTCCCTTGCCTCAAAACCCAAGGAAAACTCGGGTCTGAAGTTCCCCCACGCTTTGCACCTGTCCTCCACAAACGGTGTCGCGAGAATGGCGATGACGCTCCCGGCCTATAAGGGCGCGGGAAGTGCCGGTCTGAAGTGCAGCGATTGCCATACAGCGTCCGCTGACAAATCAACGTTTGTCCCGGTCGAGATGGAAAAGAACTGCGGCGCTTGCCACAGCCTTGGATTTGGGAAGGTCGGCAACACGGTTCTTACCCTGCGTCATGGCGATGTTCCGCAGACCATCGCTCAGATCAGCGCTCTGTACCGCGGCATTGGCCCTCAAAATCCGGCGGGCACCGGATTTCTTCAGGGGCGTCACGTTCCCGGAAGCAGCCGCCCCACACCGCGCTTTGATGTCGGAAGTTCAAGCCCTGATGCGGCCATCCGCCGCGTCTTTTCAATGGGCGGTGCATGCTATGAATGCCATCAGGTCGTGGCCCCTGCCAATCCGGCAAGCCTCAACTTCACGATCAAGCCTATCTCCGTGCCGAAGCACTATATGCCAAAAGCCTGGTTCGATCATAAGGCGCATGACACGTCGAAATGCGAAAGCTGCCACACGGCACCGAAGTCAAAGAGCGCGACCGATGTTCTAATGCCAGGAATTAAATCCTGTCAGACCTGCCATGCAGGCGCCACACCGGAGCATGATAAGGTCCCATCGACCTGCTCCATGTGTCACGGCTATCACTTTGAAGATCCGTTGAAAGCGAAACCTGCCGCAATCGCGCCGAAAACAACGGCGGCGCAAAAGAGGCAGGGTACAACAACCGGAAAAGGGCGCGCATGACATCCAGCTACATTTGCGCCGATACAGCCCAAAAAAACATCTTAAATTGTTGTAATATAAGAATTTAATTTTCTTCTGTTTAAGAATTTGGAAAGGCGGCGCCCTTAGCGGCAAAGACATAAGCCGCGCGGATTACAAACCACGATAGGGCGCGACCTTCACCGTTAGATGTGGGTCGCGCAGCCGCCATGAGCTCTACTAGAGGCTAAAAAATGCTGATTGCGCAAATTACCGACATTCATCTGGGGTTTGAACCCAATAATCCCAGGGAATTTAATCGCCAGCGACTTGATGCCATTCTCCTGAAATTAGGCGCCATGACGCCCAGGCCCGATATGCTCATCTGCACAGGTGACCTTACCGACAAAGGGGATGTCGGCAGCTATAAGCAGCTAAGAGAGGCGCTGACGGCCGCGCCATTTGAAACACATCTATGCGTTGGCAACCACGATGAGCGTGTGAACTTTCTAGGCGTTTTCCCGGAGACGCCGACCACCGATGGATTTGTCCATTATACCGTCGACAAGGGTTCGTTCGTACTCGTTGTGCTCGATACCTTGGAACCCGGTGAACATGGTGGTGCCTTTTGCGAACGTCGGGCGGCCTGGCTCTCGGCCACGTTGGACGCTTGTTCAGACAGGCCTGTTGTCATCGCCCTTCATCACCCACCTGTTCGGCATGGTATCGAATGGATGGACGTGGAACCAGATGCGGAATGGATCAAAACACTCGCCAGCATTTTGAGGAACCGCAGCAACATTCGAGCAATGTTGGCAGGCCATGTCCACCGCCCATTCACAACCACCTTTGAAAAACACCTTTTGGCCGTCACCGGATCGTCCGCTCCACAGGTCGCATTAGAATTGGCACCTATCGATCCGTCAAATCCAGACAATCGGCCGATGATCGTGTCTGAAGAGCCCGGCTATTCCCTCCATCACTGGACAGGCGACGCCTTAATTACCTTTTTCCAGACGGCTGGAGACTACCCAACGTTGGCACGATTTGACGCCTCTCTGCAGCCCCTCGTCCAAAGTTTAGTGCCAAACACGTAATAGATTTTCCTCAATTGTAATGCGGCCGCTCCCCATAGGCATGGCATCATGACCAACACCGCTCATCTTGGCCGGTAATCATCTCCAGTTCGGCATAAACACTCCCGCGATTTACTTGATTTTTCTCGATATTTTCCGCAACCCCTCGATTGTCATCGGCATTGGTGGGACGGTGGCCGGACGATTGCGCAGCTCTGAATTTCTTCAGTTCGCGTGACTTGTTTGGGAAATTGGCGAGGGGGGCTTGGCAGTTTCAAGATGACCAGTTTGAGGGCGTTTTCATGGACCGTTTAAATCCCGTCCAAGGCGGCGTTTCATCAGATGGCTTGTCCCGTCTCTTTGGTTTCTTATTTGCCCTTCTGACGATTGGCGCTGCCGTTTATATTGTGCTGGCTGGGGCGCAGCCCGCGACGGCGACGGACGTCGCTCAGAATGTCCATTTGGGCGTTGCAAGCTGTGCTGGTTCCACGTGCCATGGCCGCCAAGTCGCCGACGGCGCCGTAGTCCGTCAGGATGAGTTGCTGCGCTGGCAGGAAGACTCCTCCACATCAGGCGCCCACAGCCGCGCCTTCCGCACTTTAGGCACGGCACGTTCTGCGGCCATTGCGCGCAACCTCGGCCTGGCGTCTGCTGAAACCGCGCCCATGTGCCTCGGCTGCCACAGCGACAATGCGAGTGCGACAGGTCCGAAACATCACATCTCTGACGGCGTTGGGTGTGAGTCCTGCCACGGCGGCGCTTCAGGATGGATCAGCAGCCATTACGCCGTCGGCGCAACCCATAAGAGCAACATCGCGCAGGGGATGATCCCATTGGACAACCCGAAGAGCCGCGCCTCAAACTGCCTCGATTGCCACTTTGGATCAGCAAAGCCGGGTCAGTTTGTCAGCCACCGGATCATGGCCGCTGGCCACCCCCGCGTGACCTTTGAGCTCGACCTTTTCACGGGACTTCAGGCCCATCATGATGAAGATGCAGACTATGTCCGCCGCAAGGGGAAGCGCGACCCGGTTCAGGATTGGGCGGTCGGACAGGCTGTGGCCCTTGATCGCGCGCTTTCCCTCTGGTCCGATGCCGGGCTGGGCCAAGAAGGCATTTTTCCGGAATACTACTTCTTCGATTGCCACAGCTGCCATCGCCGCATTTCCGATGATCCGTCATTCCGGGCCGCGGCTGTCGCCAATCCGGGCCGCCCCATTCCGCGCGGTATGGCCCCGTTCAGCGATGGCAACATGATCATGCTGAGCGCTGCTGCACGACGGACATCCCCTGCCCTGGCCCAGCGCTTTGATGCAGATAGCAAGGCCTTCCACGCTGCGCTGGCCAGCGACCGAGCGAAGGCACTGAAGGCAGCGGCACGGCTGCGCAGCACCACGAACGCGCTATTAGGCGCGTTCGGGGGCAAGCGCTTCTCATCAGGTGACATCAAGGCGCTTGTTGCCAGCATCAGCGATGCCGCCATGCGCCCGCGCTACACCGACTATGACGGCAGCACTCAGGCCGTCATGGCCGTTGACACACTCCTGAATGCCCTGGTGAACAACGGATCAGTGTCTGCAGGACAGGCCGCCTCGATACGTGAAGAGATCAACCGCGCCTACGCGGCGGTTAAAGACCCATATGGCTACCAGCCCGCCGCATTCCGTTCCGCTTTATCTCGGGCAAGCAATGCGATTGGGGCCCTCTAATGAGGCCTTGGCACATAAAGCCAGTATCAAGTCTTTTTCTGAGTGCCTTCCTGCTCGCCAGTTGCGGGCCGGGATCAGGTGAAAGCACCACCGCGACCACAATTACGCCGACGCCGGCAACCAGTTCAACCAGCAGCTATCCCGCCAGCACGATCGAGGCTTTAACAACCGCTGAAGTCGAACAAATCCTCGCACAGGCCATTGAAGAAGCGTCCGCCCGACGATTGCCGGCGACCATCGCAGTCGTGGATCGCGTCGGCAATGTCCTTGGCGTTTTCAATATGAGTGGTGCGAGGGCCACAGCTGTAACGCGCGCGGCGGCCAATGGTCAGAGCACGGACGCCCAAAACCTAACCGTTCCCGCAACAGCGGCTGCCATCGCCAAAGCCGTCACGGCAGCCTATCTATCCTCCAGCGGCAATGCTTTTTCGACGCGGACAGCCAGCCAGATTGTTCAGGAGCATTTTCCGCCGGGGCCAAGCACGGTCGGGCTTGAAAGTGGTCCGCTCTTTGGCGTGCAGTTCAGCCAATTGCCCTGCTCTGACCTCAGCGCACGCTTCGGCCAAGCAGCCATTGGCCCAAAACGCTCCCCACTCGGCATGGCCGCAGATGCGGGCGGCCTGCCACTCTACAAGAACGGCGTGGTCGTTGGCGGGATCGGCATCATGGCCGATGGTGACTATGGATTTGACCCGTCCACGCTGGACATTGATCAAGACGATGAAGAATTTATCGCCCTGGCCGGCACAACCAGCTTTGCCGCGCCCGAGACCATTCAGGCTGGTCGCATCTCAGTTGATGGCACTTTCCTGCGCTTTGCGGATGCCACCACCAAAGGCCTGTCGACCCGCGGCGCAGCGCGCTCTTTCGCGGCACTCTCAGGCGCCCTTGGATCGCTCGTCGCTGTTCCCGGATATGCTAATGCCGCCATCATCGCCGGCACCCCTTATGGTACAGAAGCCTCAGGAATCCGGCGCGCAACGAGCGCCGAATTCTCAGATAGTGATGCGTTTCTTCTCACCAACGGACTGGGCAGCGCCCGCTTCCCCATTCGCGCGGGATCTGAAACGCTGTCGGCGCTGACGCCGACTGAGGTCAGGACAATCCTCGAAGAAGCCTTCCGCATCGTAAAGCGGTCGCGGGCACAAATTCGCAAGCCGCTCGACAGCAAGGCCGAAGTGACCGTTTCTGTCGTTGACTCCAATGGCGTCGTGCTTGGGCAGGTCCGTTCCCCCGACGCGCCGGTCTTCGGGATTGACGTGTCGCTTCAAAAGGCCCGAACAGCTGCGTTCTTCTCCAACCCCGGCGCGGCATCAGACCTTCAGGGAACGAGCGACAGCAACGTCTCCCAACATCTAACCGCCTATCGGGCCTTCCTCTCCAACCAATCGCAATTGGTGGGTGAAAAGGCGATCAGCGCACGATGGATCGGTCTCCTCGCGCGCCCCTATTTCCCAGATGGGCAGATTGACCATCCACATGGACCACTTTCCCGGCCCATGGGCCAATTCAGCCCCTTCTCAAACGGCCTACAATCCGCCTTGATCGTTCAGAATCTGGCTACACATCTGGCCTTTGTTGGCGGCGCAAGCCAGACAGATACGCCAGCACGGTGCACCAGCCTGCCCGCATTCGCCGGTGGTCAGAACCGCCTCCAAAATGGCATACAGGTGTTCCCAGGCGCTGTGCCCATCTATCGCGGTAACACGCTGATTGGGGCGATCGGGACGTCAGGAGACGGGATCGATCAGGATGACATGATCAGCTTCCTTGGCCTTGCGAATGCTGCGGAAAAGATTTCCGGCATTGGCAATGCGCCGAGCAGCCTGCGCGCCTCGGCCATCTTATTCCCGCAAGCTGGAAACGCGGCCCTGCCCTACGCCCAATGTCCGTTTGAGCCTTTCCTCGACACGACGGCCCAAAACGTATGCCAAGGCAAATGATTGCTATGCGGTTGCGCACCCTTCCGCTTCTGCTTCTGGCAGCCGGACCGAAGCTTGCAGCCGCGCAGGAAGCGCCAGCGTTAGACACGCCGCCGCCCGCCGATGCTGTTCGTGAAGGCGAGAACTTGCCCCCCCTCTTTGAGGTGGATGCAGACGGGGCGCTTATTGTCGGCCGACGCATCCCTGGCCGTGAGCGCGCCTTGCCGGACAAGGTCACACAGGAAAATATTGGTGCCGTCCGCGCGCCTCCACCAGAGGCCTTTCCGACGGACCAGGTGCCTATCCCTGATCGCTGGCGCCTCATCCAGACGCTCGGCATCGTGAAAGAACGTTGGTGGGACCCGTATAACCAAAACACCTATAAGGGTGACCGCCCGATCGATCTGCATAAGAAGCCGAAATGGCTGCCGATCAAGGCTGAGGATTGGTTTCTCGCGGCGTCACTGATCTCAGATACAGTCATTGAACCACGCAGCTTCCCGGAGCCTGTCGGCCGCCAAGTGAATGAGACTGTCGGCGACGTGGATGTGTTCGGGCGCACGTCCAGTCTGGTCGCATCGCAGACCTTCATTGCAGCCGCATCGCTCTTTAAAGGGTCTACCGCGTTTAAACCGCCGGAAATCGAATATAAAATCGCCCTCGCCTTCAACACGTCCTTTGTGGACGTGTCGGAGCGGCGCCTGCTCTTTGTTCAGCCGTCCCGCGCCAGCCGTCGATTTGACCATTTCCTGGGTGTGCAGGAACTGTTTGTCGACAAGCATTTGCGCAACGTTTCTGACCGCTATGATTTTGACAGCGTCCGCATCGGCATTCAACCCTTTCAGGCGGATTTCCGTGGGTTCCTGTTCAATGACCAGCAGCTTGGCCTCCGCTATTTCGGCAACCGCGACAACAACCGCGTCCAGTATAATTACGGCGTTTTCTGGCGGCTGGAAAAGGACACGAATTCGGGCCTGAACAGCCTTGTCCAATTGCCGCGCAAGGATTGGATCGCCTTTGCTAACGTGTATCGGCAGGACTTTCCTATCCCGGCGGTCACCAGCCAGTTGACCGTGGTTTACAATATGAACCGCGAGGCCAAGGACATCCACATTGATGACAACGGCTTCCCTGTTCGTCCCGCGCTTCTTGGTAATCTTCGTGGTCGCAATTACGACGTGGTGTATCTCGGCTATAATGCAGATGGCCATGCCGGGCGCATCAATTTCACCTCCTCGCTTTACGCAGCACTCGGCAGTGACCGGAACAGCATTTTCACCGGCAAGCCTGCTCAGATCCGCGCGGGCTTTGCCGCCGTCGAAGCAAGCTATGACCAGAATTGGGCCCGCTTCCGTTTGTCCGGACTCTTCGCCACAGGCGACAATGACCCGTATGACAATCGCGAAACCGGATTTGACGCCATTGTCGAAAATCCCATCTTCGCCGGTGCGGACACCAGCTACTGGATCCGCCAGTCGCTTCCCTTCGCTGGTGGCGGGCGTGTCATTAGTATTAACGGCCGTAACGGCGTCCTCAATTCGCTTCGCTCCTCCAAGGATGAGGGACAAAGCAATTTCAACAACCCCGGGACCATTCTGCTAGGGGCCGGGGCGGATTTTGACATCACACCGCAATTCCGCCTGTCCACAAATGCCAATCATCTCTGGTTTGCCAACACAGCCACCCTCCAGGAACTGCGCAACGAAGGCACGATCCCCCGCGCCATCGGCTGGGACCTCTCTGCAGCCGCGATCTACCGGCCATCCATGATCCAAAACGTCGTGTTCCGCCTCTCCGGCGCCATGCTGGAACCGGGGGCCGCCTTCAAAGATATCTACACAACCACCAGTGGCAATAAACGCCATTATTCCGTCCTTTTTAACACGGTTTTGTCATACTGATGTCACAGCTTTCCCGCCTCTTCCTCCTCATCGCGCTCATGGTGCCGTCCGGTCTCCTCGCGTCTGACGCTGAGAAGCCGGTGGCGCGAGATTACTCCCTGGTTCGGGCCGCTGATGCGCCTGTGGGACAGACGGCGGAACAAGCCAAGGCAAAGAGCATCGGCTGCGTATCCTGTCACACCAAGACCGACGCTTATAGCATGCACAAGTCAGAAGCTGTCGTACTCGGCTGCACCGACTGTCATGGTGGCAACGCGACAATATCTGCACCAGAGAACGCGAAAGAAGGCGACCGCGCTTATACGACCGCGCTGTCCAAGGCGCATGTCATGCCACGCTTTCCAAAAGCCTGGAACTGGCCGTCTTCGGCCAACCCGAAGCAGAGCTACACGCTTCTGAACAAGGAAAGCCGGGAGTTTGTAAGGTTCAACAATCCGTCCGACTATCGCGTCGTTCGGGAGTCGTGCGGTGCCTGCCACATGTCGGTAATTGAAGCGACTGATCGCTCAATCATGTCGACCGGCGCGATGCTCTGGGGTGGTGCTGCCTATAATAACGGGATTGCCCCGTTTAAAAACTACATCTTTGGTGAGGCCTATACCGACAAGAGTGAGCCTGCGAAAATCCTGTCACCGGGAGCCCCTCCCGGCACGATCACGAAGGAACAAGAAGCACGCGGTGCACTCGCGGCGCTTTATCCACTGCCCACATGGCAGGTCACGCCACCGGCTGACATCTTCCGCGTGTTTGAGCGCGGAGGCCGCACCATTGGAACGCAGTTCCCTGAAGTCGGGCTTCCGAACTCGACCGGCCAGCTGCAGCGATTGGAAGAGCCAGGCCGACCCGACATTCGCCAATCCAACCGCGGCCCCGGCACGGGCCTGCGCGTCGCCATTCCGGTGCTCAACATCCACAAGACCCGCCTCAACGATCCCTTCACATGGTTTATGGGGACGAATGACCAGCCGGGCGATTATCGCCATTCAGGCTGCTCAAGCTGCCACGTACCCTATGCCAATAGTCGGGAAGCGCCTCAGAGCCTGACCTATGCCAAATTCGGCAATGACGGGCAGACCGTCACGCTCGATCCGACCATCGCTGACAAGATGGAAGGCCAGATGCGCGCGAGCTTGAGCGATGGTCACGGGGATGGCCATGGCGATGTCCACGGCCATAGCAAAAAGAAGACCGGGCATGATGACGGGCACGCAAAGGGCCACGCGCCTGATCCACGCAAGGAAAGCGGCCACCCGCTCGAACACGCCTTCACGCGCGCCATTCCGACCGCCCAGTGCATGAATTGCCACATGCACCAGCCGAATATCTTCCTGAACTCCTTCCTTGGTTACACCATGTGGGATTATGAGAGCGATGCGCCGCTCATGTGGCCGGAAAAGCAGAAATATCCGACAGCCGCGGAAACTCGCAAGGTTCTCGACCGTAACCCTGAAGGGGCAGCACCTCGCGGCAAATGGTCTGATGTCGAATTCGTCCGCCGCGTCGCCGACGACATCAATCCCAAGG
>JBBATT010000033.1:0-12640 GCA_040398605.1 Chakrabartia sp. | reverse complement strand
CGCGACAATCGTGTCGGCGTGCAGTTTCACCCGGAAAAGAGCCAGCGCTTCGGCCTTTCCCTTCTCTCCCGTTTTCTGGAGTGGCGCCCATGAGCCTGATCGTTTTCCCTGCCATTGACCTCAAAGGCGGACAGGTCGTCCGGCTCGCGGAAGGCGATATGGACCGCGCGACGGTCTATGGGGATGACCCTGCAGCACAGGCGATGCTCTTTGCCGAAGCGGGCGCGCAGCATCTGCATGTGGTCGATCTGGACGGCAGCTTTGCTGGACATGCCGTCAATGCCGACGCCGTCGAAAGCATCGTCCGCAGCTTCCCCGGCCATGTTCAATTGGGCGGCGGCATCCGCAACCGCGCATCGGTGGAACGCTGGTTTGATCTGGGCGTGTCGCGGATCGTCATCGGCACAGCAGCGCTCAAGGACCCCGATTTCGTCAAGGACGTTGCCCGCGATTTTCCGGGCGGCATTGTTGTCGCCGTTGATGCCCGCGACGGCTTTGTCGCAACCGACGGGTGGGCGGAAAAATCGGACATGGAAGTGCTCGATCTGGCCCGCCGCTTTGAAGATGCGGGCGTTGCATCGCTCCTCTTCACCGATGTCGGGCGCGACGGGATGCTCAAAGGCTGCAATGTGCAAGCCACGGTAGATCTGGCGCGCGCGACTGACATTCCGGTGATCGCCTCAGGCGGTGTGGCGGGGATCGCCGATATCCACATGCTCGCCATCCACGCCGTTGACGGCATTGAAGGCGTCATCACGGGCCGCGCGCTCTATGACGGGCGGCTCGATCTCGCGACGGCGATTGCGCTGGCCAACGCATGACTGTGCATTACCCCCACGCGCTCACCCTGAGCCTGTCGAAGGGCCGCCCTTCCTGTGCTTTGATGCCAAAGGAAAGGGCAGGGCTTCGACAAGCTCAGCCCGAGCGGAAAGAAAAGTCAGCATGACCGTCCGTATCCGCGTCATTCCCTGTCTCGATGTCGCCAATGGCCGCGTGGTCAAGGGCGTGAACTTTGTCGATCTGATCGACGCGGGAGACCCGGTGGAAGCCGCCCGCGCTTATGATGCCGCCGGTGCCGATGAACTCTGCTTTCTTGACATCACCGCCAGCCATGAAGGGCGCGACACCATTCTTGATGTGGTCGCCCGTACAGCGGAAGTCTGCTTCATGCCGCTGACGGTCGGTGGCGGTGTGCGCAGCCATGAAGATGCCCGCGCGCTTCTTCTCGCGGGGGCTGATAAGGTGGCTGTCAATTCGGCTGCCGTCACACGGCCCGAAGTCGTCGCCGACATTGCCAGCCGCTTTGGGAGCCAGTGCGTCGTGGCGAGCGTGGATGCGCGCCACAATGGCGATCATTGGGAAGTCTTCACCCATGGCGGGAGGCGCGCGACCGGCATCAATGCGGTTGAACATGCGATCCGGCTGGCAGAGCTTGGCGCAGGCGAAATCCTCGTCACCTCGATGGACCGGGACGGCACGCGTGATGGCTATGATCTGGCGCTAATACGCACCATTGCGGATGCCGTGGCGGTGCCGGTTGTCGCCTCTGGTGGCGTCGGCGGCCTTGCACATCTCGTCGAAGGCGTGACCCAAGGCCATGCCAGCGCGGTACTGGCGGCCTCCATCTTCCACTTTGGCGAAGCCACAATCAGCGAGGCGCATCACGCACTCGCGGCCGCCGGAATTCCAGTCCGCACCCCGCTGATCCGTTAACCATCGGAATCAAGCCCGCCTGCCATTAACCACCAATTTGGCAGCAACTTCCACCACACCTTGTTAACCAGCCTTTGGCGGTTCCGCCGAATCGGGAGTTATCCTGTGCGCGTTGTTTCATTTCGGACTTTACTTGCAGCACTCGCCCTCGCGGTGTCGGCGCCAGCCTTCGCCGCCAACATTGCCCCAACAGATCCACCGACCCGCGTTTTTCGCGGTGAGGAAATTGCTATCCTGTTGCTTGGCATTGCCGGCGTCCTGATTGGACATCGCGGCAGCCGGTCCCGCAAACAAGGCGATGATCCCAAGGCTTAACGTCGGCCCAAGGCTTGGTGACGCCCAAAGTCTTGACGTTACGGGGCCGCCCGCGCAATGCCGACATCATGGCTGACACACTCTTTAGGCTGGAAAGCACCATTCGGGACCGCCGCAACGCTGACCCCGATTCATCCTATGTTGCCCGCCTGACCGCCAAGGGTCGGGGCAAGATCGCCCAGAAAGTTGGCGAAGAGGCGACAGAGACGATCATTGCCGCCCTCACCGAAGATGCCAAAGCGCTGACCGGCGAAGCGGCGGATCTTCTTTTCCACCTTCTCGTTCTGCTCGCTGACAGCGGCGTGCCGCTCGCCGATGTGCTGGCCGAACTTGATGCGCGTGAAGGCGTGTCGGGCATTGCCGAGAAAGCCTCCCGAAAGGAATAGCCCGTGCCGATTGATGCGCTCGCCCCTTATGATGACCAGAATATCTTCGCCAAAATCCTGCGTGGGGAAATCCCCAACAGGACCGTGTTTGAAGATGACTTCGCGCTCGCCTTTCATGACATCAACCCGCAGGCGCCGGTCCACGTTCTCGTCATTCCCAAAGGCGCCTATGTGAGCTGGGATGATTTTTCGGCCAAGGCGAGCGACGCCGAAATCGCAGGATTCATCCGCGCCGTGGGGGAGGTTGCGCGGCAATTGGGCCTGCCGGCCCCCGGCTACCGCCTGCTCGCAAACATCGGCGGGCACGGCCATCAGGAGGTTCCGCACCTCCATGTGCATATTTTCGGTGGAAAACAGCTCGGCGCCATGCTTGCGCGCTGATATTTTGTTGCGCGATGATGATTAGCCCTTAGGTTGCCTATCCCAAGAACCAAAGTCTTGGGGAGACATTCATGTTTTTCGACCGCGTCAAATCGCTTGATGCGATTCTGGCGACTGCTGAAAAGAAGTCGCTGCATCGGTCACTGGGTGCGTTCCAGCTGACCATGCTCGGAATCGGCGCCGTTATCGGCACCGGCATTTTCGTTTTAACCGCCGAAGCTGCGCAAAAAGCGGGCCCCGGCATGATGCTCAGCTTCGTTATCGCAGGCTTCGTCTGTGCTGTAGCCGCGCTTTGTTACGCTGAAATGGCAGCCATGGTCCCGGTGTCCGGGTCTGCCTACACCTATAGCTATGCCGTGATGGGCGAACTGATCGCCTGGATGGTCGGCTGGGCGCTCATCTTGGAATATGCGGTGGCAGCAGGTGCCGTTTCGGTGGGCTGGTCCGGCTATGTCGTCGGGCTCATTGAGAATGCGTTCAGCATCGACATCCCTGATATGCTTGTGCTCGGGCCATATGACGGCGGCATGATCAACTTGCCTGCGATGTTGATTGCAGGTCTGGTCACGTGGCTGCTGGTGATCGGCACCAAGGAAAGCGCTTTCGTCAATTCCATTCTCGTCGCGATCAAGGTTGCGGCGTTGACGTTGTTCATCGTGCTGGCCGTGCCTGTGATGAACATGGAAAACTTCGAACCGTTCTCGCCGCTGGGCTTTGCCGGTGTGTCGGCAGCGGCGGCGTCCATCTTCTTCGCCTATGTCGGCTTTGATGCTGTTTCCACGGCGGCTGAAGAAACCAAGAATCCGCAGCGCAACATGCCGATTGGCCTCATCGGTAGCTTAGCTGTCTGCACCATCTTCTATCTGCTCGTTGCAGCAGGCGTGATCGGCAGTGTCGGCGCTCAGCCGGTGACCGATACAGGCCTTGCGATCGCACAGGGTGGCGTGGCGCTGCCCCCAGGGTCGGCCGAATTGTCGCAGCAATGCGCGGCACTTGCTGCAGCGGGGGCGGAAAGGGTCGTGTGTTCGAAGGAAGCACTGGCCTGGACGCTGCGTGAAATCGGCTGGCCGCAGATCGGCAATTTGATCGGCCTTGCAGCTGGGCTCGCTTTGCCGTCGGTCATTTTGATGATGATGTTTGGCCAGACCCGCATCTTCTTCGTGATGAGCCGCGATGGGTTGCTGCCTGCGGTGTTCTCAAAGGTTCACCCCAAATTCCATACGCCGCACGTCATCACCATTCTGACGGGTATCTTCGTGGCGCTGTTCGCGGCGTTCTTCCCGGTGGGTAAGCTGGCGGACATCTCCAACTCCGGCACGTTGTTCGCCTTTGCAGCGGTGTCGATTGCCGTGCTGGTTCTCCGCCGCACCGATCCCGGTCGGCATCGTCCGTTCCGCACCCCGGCCATCGTCGTGACAGCACCGGTGGCGATCGCGGGCTGTGCCTATCTGTTCTACAGCCTCGGCCATGACACCAAGATGATGTTCGTGATCTGGGCCGCGATCGGGTTGGTCGTCTATTATGCCTATAGCCGGAACCGCAGCCATGTTGGCCGTGGTCTGGTCGAAGTGCATGAAGCAGACGCAGACGCGCCGCCAACGAGCGTGCCGCCGATCAACTGATCACATGAATTCAAAGCTCCTGGGTCGCAGTCAGGAGGGGGAACTGGGGGGAGGCTTCGGCCTCCCCTTTTTTTGTTCCGCAAAATGCGCTCAGGCTGAGCTTGTCGAAGCTTTACCCCCGTCACCCTTCGACAGGCTCAGGGTGAGCGCGGTGGGCGTGGTCCGTCTAGCCCAAGCGGGCGGCAACAAGCGCCTTCAAATCCGCTTCTGGACGCGGGCCATAATGCGAGATGATTTCGGCCGCACAGACCGAACCCATGATGAGGCTGTCGGCCAAACTGCGGCCTTCGGCCTGCCCGGCCAAGAACCCGGCGGCAAATAAATCACCCGCGCCGGTCGTATCAACGACCTTGTCGACCGGTTCTGCCGCCACTTCAGCGCGCACCCCGTTCTGGATGGCAATCGCGCCCATTTCGCTGCGGGTGACGACAAGGGTCGGGGCAAGTGGCGCCACGGCGGCAACCGCCGCTTCAAAATCTTCGGTGCCCATCAGCGTGCAGATTTCACCCTCATTGGCGAAGAGAATGTCGATATCACCATTGTTGAGCAGAGCACGGAAATCATCCCCGTGCCGCGAGATGACGAAATTGTCGGAAAGCGTGAAGGCAATCTTGCCGCCCGCGCTCTTCGCGATTGAGATGGCTTCGCGCATGGCCGCGCGCGGCTCTTCCGGGTCCCACAGATAGCCTTCGAGATACAGGATGGCGGCCCGTTCGATCATCGTCTTGTCGAGCGCCTTGGCGGGCAGGAACTGCGACGCGCCAAGGAACGTGTTCATCGTGCGCTGCCCATCAGGCGTTACAAAGATCAGGCACTGCGCTGTCGGCGGCTCTTCACCGCGCATTGGCGTTGTAAACTCAACGCCAATGGCGCGGATATCATGGCTGAAGACCTTGCCGAACTGGTCATCTGCGACCTGCCCGATGAAGCCACAGGAACGGCCCAACGCGGCCATGCCGGCAATCGTATTGGCAGCCGACCCGCCACTGATTTCCTGCGCAGACCCCATTTTGCCATAGAGCACATCGGCCCGGGCTGCATCGACCAGTTGCATGCCCCCCTTGGTCAGGCCTTCGGCGTCGATCAGGCTATCGTCAGCAGCGGCGATAATGTCGACAATCGCGTTGCCGACGGCAACGACATCAAGAGAGGCAGCGGTCACGGTTTTTCCCCCAAAGGATAAGCGAAAATGGATGATGGTTGCGCGCCCGCTATCGACACGCAGCTAGGCTTGCAAGGTTATTTGCGGTCGGGCTTCCACGCCCAGAAAAGAAAGCAGGGCGGAATGTTCCAATATTCAATGGCTTTGTCGATGCGCGGAAAATGGGGGGCCAGGAAATCACGAACCTTCGCGCGGTACTGATAGACAAGGAACGCACCGCCGGGGCGCAGGGCCCGCGCCGTGGCCGCCGCGATAGCGGCGCCAACACCCGCCGGTAATGTCGAGAAGGGAAGCCCGGACAGAACAAAGTCCGCATGGCTGTAGCCGCTGTCGCGTATGATCTGTTCAACATCGGCGGCGGACCCATGGATCGGCCGGAAACGACTGTCCTTGATGGTCGCAGACAGGAAATCGACAAAATCCTCATTAAGGTCGATTGCGACGTAAGTTGCTCCAGGCGCTAGATTTTTTAGGATGTGTTGACTGAAAGTCCCCACCCCGGGTCCATATTCAACAAAGAGTTTGCAGGTCTTCCAATCCACCCGGCTCAGCATGTGCGTGACGAGTTTTTCAGTCGATGGAATGACCGATCCGACCATGACCGGATTTTTAAGGAATCCGCGAAAGAACATTGTCCAAGGGCCCCATGGCTTCTTCTGCAACCACCGGGTCGCGGCAACGCGGCTACTTGTCATGCGGTTTGGATGCTCCTTAGAATTACTTGAGACCAATTTGCAGATTGCCGGACGGCTTTCAACCCGCTTGGGCCATTAAAGGGGTTTCGCATGCGGCGGGCGGTGGGTATCGAGAAGGCATGGGAAGCGACCGTAAGGGCGACATCGCCGTCATTTTTGCCTCGACGCGCACCGAAGTGGATCAAGTCGGCTATCAACAGGCCGCGCAAGCCATGGCAGCGCTTGCCGAACGTCAGCCAGGCTATCGCGGTATGCAGTCCACGCGCGGGATGGACGGCTTCGGGATCACGATCAGCTTTTGGGCGGATGATGCAGCGGCCATCGCCTGGCGCGACCACCCGGAACATACAGCCATCCGGGAACAGGGTCGGGCGCAATGGTATTCCTCCTATAGCCTAGAGGTCGCCCGCGTGGAGCGTGCCTATGCTTGGTCGCAGGCGCCCGCCAATGGCTGATGCCCGCCAGAATAACCGCGATTTTACGCTGCTGTTCCTTGTCATGTTGATCACAGGGGCCGGGAACACAGCGCTCCAATCCGTATTGCCCACCTTGGGGCGCACAATTGGCGTGCCAGACAGCGTCATTGCAGCGGCTTTTTCTGTGTCTGCAGCCATCTGGGTGTTCACAGCGCCGAAATGGGCGCGTCGGTCCGATCGGGACGGTCGGCGGGAGATGGTCATGCTCGGGCTGGTCGGCTTTGTCTCATCCGTCGGCCTGTGCGGTATTGTGCTGACGCTCGGGCTGCACAAAGTGCTCGGCCCGGTTGTGACGATGATCGCCTTTATCGCCGCGCGCATGTTGTACGGGTTTTTCGGCGCGGCAGCTCCACCAGCTGCCCAAGCGATGGTCGCGCTGCGCACGTCGCGGAAGGAGCGGACCAAGGCGCTCACCATGCTTGGCTCTGCCTTTGGGCTGGGCACCATCCTCGGCCCGGCCGCAGCCCCTTGGCTCGTTGGTCTGCCGGTGGTTGGACTCGCAGGACCAGCCTTCATCTTTGCCGCTTTTGGTTCAGTCGTGCTGTTCTTCGTCTACCGCTATCTGCGGGATGATTTGCCGACAGATGCCGGGCATGGCGCGGCGGTCAGCTACCCCTCCATTGGCGGCGCGCCGACGGGCGGCAGTGTGACTGCGGCAACCTCTCCCCAGTCCAAGCCTCTTGCCCTTCGTGATCCGCGCATCTGGCCCTGGATGCTGCTCGGCCTTGTGATGGGCCATGCGCAGGCGATGACAGGGCAGGCGGTGGGTTTTCTCGTGATTGACCGGCTGCATTTGCCGCTGGCGGATTCACAGCAGGCCATCGGCATCGTCCTGATGATCGGTGCAGGCGCTGCCTTGTTGGTGCAATGGGGGCTCATCCCGCTGTTCAATCTGGAGCCGCGCAAGATGGTTGTTGTGGGGCTGGGCGTTGCCGCCGTTGGCTCGGCGCTCACAGGCACCGCGTCTTCGCTCTACGGTATCGCCACAGCCTATGCGATTGCCTGTGTCGGCTTTGGCTTCACTAGGCCTGCCTTCACAGCGGGCGCTTCGCTGGCGGTTGATCGAAAGCTCCAAGGTTCGGTGGCCGGCCGTGTGACCTCAGTCAACGGCGCATCTTTTGTGCTCGGGCCCTCCATTGGAGTCGGTCTTTATGAAATCTGGGGGCCGCTTCCTTATTACCTGTCCTCCGCCATTCTCGCGCTGCTCATTTTCTATGTCCTCGCGCAGATCAAGCCGGTGGAGCCTTTGGCCTCTTCGTCGCGGGAACGATAAACCCGCCACCCAAAACTTCCCTTTTGTGCAGGTGCGAGAACAACCCAGTCCATCTCGTTTCGCTTAGGTAGGGCACGGGCCGGTGGACGTGCATTGGCACTCCATCGGGTGGGGACATGACCGCAATACCCTGAGCCCAAAGGACAAATCGCGGTATTTCAGGGGAAACCCACAGAGAAATGCCAATCACCGGCTAAGCCACGCCCATCACAGGCACAAAAAAGAAGGCCAGCCCCGAAGGACTGGCCTATGAAAGTTTGTATAGGAGAGGATGCCTGAAAGGCACCCTCTATGTGCACCGCACCCAATTATTGTGCAAATGCGAAATGAAAAACCGTGATTGCAGTTTATGCAATCGTCCTGTAAAGAGAGGCCATGCGTCGTCTTCCCTCCCTTGCCGCCATTGAGGCCTTTGTCCAAGTGGCCCGTCTCGGGTCGATCAAGGCGGCGGCCGAAGAACTTTCCCTGTCATCGCCTGCCTTAAGCCGCAGGATCCAATCGCTGGAGGCCTTTGTTGGCCGACCCTTGTTTGAACGCGGGCACCAGTCGATCCGCCTGAATGATGATGGCGAGGAGCTGATGGCCCTCGTCGTACAGCCCATTGAGATGTTGGGAGACGCCATCGAAACGATGACATCCCGCGACCATGTCATGCGCTTGCGGTTGGGCGTGCCATCCCTTTTTGCCTCGCAACGGCTGATCCCGCACTTTCCGGCGATGCGGAAAATCCATCCCCAGCTTCATATCGACTTGGATACAGCCTCGCATGCGCTGTCCCGCCTTGGCGACGGGCTTGATTGCGCCATCGCCCTCGCCGGGGAATTGGACCCCGCCCTTTTTGGCGTCCGCATCTATCGCGACAACATCTACACGGTCGGCGCACGCCGCCTTGTTCAGGGCCCACACGCCATCACCCGCCCGGAACAGGTGGGGGAGATGACGGTGATGATCCACCGCGAGCTGGAAGAAACCTTTGATGCTTGGCGCGAAGCAGTCGGCCTGCCCGATCTTGAGCCTGCCGCGATTGATTATTACGATTCGGGCCAGCTGATGCTGGAGGCGGCCGCCCAAGGCATGGGCATCGCCTTCCTTCACCAGAATTTGCTCGCCGACTATTCCGACGAACGGCTCGTCCGGATGTTCGCCGATATCGAGGTGCGCAGCCCGTACAGCTACTGGTTTGCTTGCCGACCCCGCGCGCTGGAAAGCCAGCCAGTGCGGTTGTTCCGCGACTGGCTGGTCAATCTCTATGCCGCTGATTAGGCGACCGTCGCTTTGACGATCTTGCCGGGCTTCGCAGGCGGCTCACCCTTTGGCAGGGCGTCCACATGTTCCATGCCCGAAGTCACCTGACCCCAAACTGTATACTGACGGTCAAGGAAGCCTGCATCTTCAAAGCAGATGAAGAACTGGCTGTTGGCACTGTTCGGATTTGACGAACGGGCCATGGAGCACACGCCACGGACATGCGGCTCTGCATTGAATTCCGCCTTCAGGTCGGGCTTATCTGAACCACCCATGCCGGTGCCGGTCGGATCACCGCCCTGCGCCATGAAGCCCGGGATGACGCGGTGGAAAACCACGCCGTCGTAAAAGCCTTCTTGGGCCAGTTCGCTGATGCGGGCGACGTGGCCTGGAGCCAGATCAGGACGCAGCTGGATGACAACGTCACCGGTTTCGAGGGTAAAGGTCAGTGTATCGGCCATGACTGGACTTTCTGCTGATGAAAAACTGCGCCCGCCCCTACGCGGCTTGGGCAGGGGATGCCAACCCATATTCGGCAGCGATCAGGCGATAACTGCGCTTACGGGCTTCATGGTCGGGCATGATGTTGACGAGCATCATTTCATCCGCACCAAATTGGGCGGCGACGGCGTCTACCTGCGCCTTCACTTCGGACGGGCTGCCAAAGATCGAGCGGCGGTTGCGCTGCGGCGCGTCGACCACAGTCCCAGCCCATTTTTCCGCCTTCTCCACCGACGGCACTGGGATCAGTTCGCCGCGCACAAGATGATGGAACATCATGCGCGCAGGTACGGCCAGCCGCTCTGCCTCGGCGCGCGTCGGCGCTGCAATGGCCCAGCTCGCCAGCATCAAATAGGGCTTGTCCAACCAACGCGACGGGCGGAAGTGGCGCTTGTATAGCTCAGCCTGTGGCAGGCCATCTGAATTGATGAAATCCGCAATGCAGTAAGGCAAGCCCACCTCTGCCGCCCAAGCCGCACTTTCAATGGAGGAGCCAAGCAACCAAGGCTCAATGGCACCGCCGCCTGTGGGCAGCGTGTCTTTCAGGCTGGCAAAGGGATGATCCTCAGGCAGGCCATTGCCCAGATAGGCGAGCACCTCTGCCAGATTCTGTGGGAAATCATCCACCGGCATCCGGCGCGACCTATCCCGCTGGAGGGCATAAGACGTCCGCCCATCGGTGCCCGGCGCGCGGCCCAGCCCAAGGTCGATTCGGTCCGGCGCCAAGGCGGCGAGGAGCTTGAAGGTCTCCGCGACCTTGAACGGCGAATAATGCGGCAACATGATGCCGCCTGACCCCAGCCGGATGCGGCGCGTCGCCAGCGCTACCGGGCCCATCAGCGCTTCCGGCGCGCACCCGGCGAGGCCGGGCGAAGCATGGTGTTCTGCCAGCCAATAGCGGTGATATCCGACCTCATCGCAGGTCTGGGCAAGATCAATCGTGTTGCGCAGCGCATCGGATGCTGTGTGGCCTTCCTCAATCGGAGATTGATCGAGCACGGATAGAAGAAATGTGTCTGTCATCTTCCCAATCTAGCAACGCTTTGGCGCGATGGAAGGCAAAGCTTGCCATGCTGAATCAGCGCGCCTAACCACGCAACGTTGAACGCCAGCCTGACGGAAGGGACGATGAGCGAAACCGACATCACCCGCACCGCCGACCGCGTGGTCGAAAACCAGCTGGACGAAGACGACCATCTGAAGCGTGAATTCGTGCGCGACGTGCTGTCCGCCGTCGATGATGGGGATGATGTGGGTGCGCGCACGCTCGTCGCGCCGCTCCACCCGGCAGACATCGCCGACCTAATTGAACAAACACCTGCCGATAATCGTCGGGCGCTGGTGCGGGCCTTGTCCGACCTGATCGACGCCGACGTCATTGCGGAAATGAACGATTATGTCCGTGAGGACCTGATCGACGATCTGGCGCCCGAGCAGGTGGCCGATATCGCGGCTGAACTCGATACCGACGATGCCGTCGCCATCATCGAGGACATGGAAGAGGACGACCAGCGCGCCGTTCTCCGTGCCTTGGCCCCCGATGACCGCGCCGCCATTGAAGAAGCGCTCTCTTATCCAGAAGAATCCGCCGGCCGCCTGATGCAGCGCGAGCTGATCGCGGTGCCCGAGCACTGGTCAGTAGGGCAGGTCATTGATTACCTGCGTGAAAATCAGGATCTCACCACCGATTTCTGGGAAGTCTTTGTTGTTGACCCGCAGCACCGTCCGGTCGGCACCTGCCATTTGAGCTGGGTGCTGCGCACGCCGCGCGGCGTGAGCATGGCCGACGTCATGAAGCGGGAGCAGACGCTGATCCCCGTCGAGATGGATCAGGAAGAGGTTGCGCTGCGTTTCCAGAAATATGGTCTGATTTCGGCTGCGGTCGTTGATCCCTCCGGCCGTCTTGTCGGGATGATCACGGTCGATGACATCGTCCACATCATTCAGGAAGAGGCGAGCGAGGACATCCTCAAGCTCTCCGGTGCCGGTGAAGGCGACATTCACGAGCCGATCTTCGACAGCTACAAAACGCGCGTCCGCTGGTTGCTCGCCAATCTCATCACCGCAATGGCTGCCGCAACGATCATCAATTTCTTTGAAGGCACGATTGAAAAGATGGCGATATTGGCAGCGCTCATGCCGATGGTCGCGGGAGTCGGTGGCAATGCCGGGACGCAAACCATGGCCGTCGCCGTGCGGGCCATCGCCACCAATGAACTGACCCGATCCAATACCTGGCGCACCATATTGCGCGAAATGCGCGTGGCGATCCTCAACGGCTTGACCGTTGCCGTCGTCATGGGCGTCGGCGTCGCGCTGTTTTTGGGCAATATGCAGCTCGGCGGGGTTATTGCCGCAGCCATGCTGACCAACATTGTGATCGCAGGTCTCGCTGGCGTGTTCGTGCCTGTTCTTCTCGACCGGATGGATGTGGACCCCGCCGTCGCCTCTTCCATCTTTGTGACCATGATTACGGACTCCATGGGCTTTCTGGCGTTTCTGGGCCTCGCAACAGCCACTGGGCTGGCGGGCTAGATGGCACTTCATTTGTCGCGGGTGGCCTTTGGCGCCGCCGCCTTTGCCGATCTTGTCCAGCGTATCGAGGCGAACCGCACAAGCGACACCGTCCGGCTCACGACGCGGTATCTGCCCAAGCGTCATGCCGAGATTCTGGAGGGCGGCTCGCTCTACTGGATCATCAAGCACCAATTGGTAGGTCGTGCGCGTGTGCTGGGTTTTGAAGACACGCCCGAAGGCCGCGTCAATATCGTGCTGGAGGCTAAGGTCATCCCCGTCAACCCGATCGCGCGCCGCGCCCATCAGGGCTGGCGCTATCTGGAGGACAAGGACGTGCCCACTGACCTTGGCACC
>JBBATT010000032.1:8690-12668 GCA_040398605.1 Chakrabartia sp. | reverse complement strand
AGCTGCGCAGGAAGAAGAGTGGGTCATTGATCGGTTTGAAGGGCCTGTTCAGTAACCAGCTGGTCTGGTTGGCGTCCCCCTTTGCATTCAGCCACGCTCGAGGCTAGGCGGAGGTCGTGACAGACGCAATCGACCTCGCCATGCGGCTTATGGCCGCGCCCTCGGTAACGCCAGCCCGTGGCGAGGTGTTCGACGTTTTGGAAGCGGCGCTGCTGCCGCTTGGCTTTGACGTCGACCGTTTTGTATGCGGCGAGGCGCCGGATGGACCGGTGGAAAACCTGTTCGCCACACGTGCGGGCGCAGGCGACAAGCCGCACTTTGCCTTTGCTGGACATCTGGATGTCGTGCCGCCAGGAGACGGGTGGCAGAGCGACCCGTTCGCTCCCGAAGTGCGTGGAGACCTGCTCTACGGGCGTGGGGCCGTGGACATGAAAGCGAGCATTGCCGCTTTTGTCGCCGCCATTCCCGCTGACCATCCCGGCCGGATCAGCCTGATCATCACCGGTGACGAAGAAGGCCCCGCCATCTTCGGCACGGTTGCTTTGATCGAGCATATGAAGCAGCGCGGGATGGTACCTGATCTGTGTCTCGTTGGGGAGCCGACATCCTCAAATCGCCTGGGCGATATGATGAAAATCGGACGGCGCGGCTCAGTCAACATCTGGATCACCGTTCCCGGCACCCAAGGCCATGTTGCCTACCCGCATCTGGCCGACAACCCGATCACAAAGCTCGTGCGCATGCTCGCCCGAATTGACGGCATCGTGCTGGATGAAGGGACGGATTGGTTTCAGGCATCCAACATCGAGATTACGGAGCTGGAAGTCGGCAACAAGGCGACCAACGTCATTCCCGCAGCCGCCAAGGCCCGCCTGTCCATCCGCTTTAATGATCTTCACAGCGGCAAAAGCCTCAGCGCCATGATCCGCGCGATTGTGCATGATGTGGAGCCTGCAGCAGAAGTTGACGCACGCATTTCCGGAGAGGCGTTCCTGACGCCGCCGGGTGCATTCAGCGATCTTATCGGCGATGCCATCTGCGACGTCACGGGACTTCAAGTTGATCGGTCGACGACCGGCGGAACGTCAGACGCGCGTTTCCTCAGCAAGCTTTGCCCTGTTGTTGAATTTGGGCTTTGCAATGCCACGATGCACAAGCTCGACGAGGCAGTTGCGCTTGCCGACATTCAGGCCCTCGTCAAAATCTATGCAGGCGTGCTGGCCCGGATTTAGGCCTTGCGGCGTGTGGGAGCAACGTCTGAAGGTACCATGAAATTGCGGAGTGCGGCCTCTGAGCTCGGGCGGGCGATCGCATAGCCTTGCGCCGCCTTGCAGCCCATGACACGCAGCATATCAAACTGATCCTGGCTTTCAACACCTTCGGCCACCGTTTCCTTGCCAAGGGAGTTCAGCACCGTCACCGACGACTGAAGGATGGCGCGGGATTCATTGCAGTGTGTGATGTCCTCAATCATCGAACGGTCAATCTTCACACGGTCAACAGGCAGCAAGCGCAGGCGACGCAGATCAATCGGCGCACTGCCAAAATTATCGATGGAAATGGTCGCCCCCGCCTCACGCAAGGATTGAACCTCCGCGAAAACGCCATCGCCTGTCGTATAGGCCAATCGGTCTGAAATCTCGATTTCGAGCATCTCAATCGGCGCTTCATGCCGGGCCAGCGCCTCGGTTGCCCGCTCATTGAGGCTGCCCCGTTCAAACTGGCGTTTGGACATGTTGATCGCGAGGCGCTGGCGATAGCCGCTGCGATGCCAACGGCCAATGACGGCAGCCGCCTGCGCCAGCGTCCAGTCGGAAAGCTCAGCCATCAGGCCAGAATCTTCAGCGACGCGGATGAATTGGTTTGGCGTTCGGATGCCATCGACCGGATGGTACCAGCGGAGCAGAGCTTCAGCCGCAACCGCATTCCGGTTCCCCAGCAAGACCTGAGGCTGAAACTCAAAACCGAACTGGTTGAGCTTAAAGGCGTCACGGAGATCGGAGTCCAGCTTTGTCCGCGAGGCCAAGTTCTCAGCCAGCGCGTCGTTGTAAAACTGGACCTGACCTTTTCCGTTTTCCTTGGAATGATACATGGCGACGTCGGCCGCGCGCATAAGATCGGTCAATGAGCGCCCATGCAGGGGTCGCAACGCGATACCGATAGAGGCCCCCACGCGTACTGACTGTCCACAAAGCGAAAAAGGTTCGCTCAGCGCGCGCAAAATGATCGCGCCCATCTCCCGCACCTTTGTTTCGGAACGCACAGCAGGCACGAAGACGGTAAACTCGTCTCCCGCTAGGCGGCCGAGGACAGCCGGATGGCCAACGGTGCCAGACGATGGGAAAATGGACCGGAGGCGGTTGGCAATCATAATCAGCAGTTGATCACCGGCCGCATGACCCAGCGAGTCATTCACGCCTTTGAAGTTATCGAGATCGATAAAGAACAGCGCATCCAGCCGCTCAGCAGGCGCCACCGCAAGCAGAGCTTCTGTTTCGTTACGGAAGTGCATGCGGTTGGCAAGCGCCGTGACAGGGTCGAACAGCGCCATGCTGTTGACCTGTTCCATATTCGTTCGGACCTGCAAAAAGAGATCACCCAATGACTGGGAAAGGTCGGGCATGGTTGCTTCGATATGTTGCGGGACAGGGGAGTCGAGATCGCCAGCTGCGGCTTCGCTCAGCCGCAGGACGGCAGAATCGATGGATGCAGACACCACAGAAATCAGGCGATCGGCGGCGCCCCAAGCCAAGACACCGCAGGCAAGTGCAATGATGAGGGGATTACTAAAAGACCAAACATCTTCGTGATCGGTAAGCTCTGAAAAGCTCGCCAAAAGGAATGCAACAGCACCAATGCTGAATGCAAAGCCAAATGCGTGAATTTTCAAGGCATTGCCTTGCATTCTCCGAACCCCCTCGGCCAAGCATTCGGCCGATTAGAACTTTTCCCGACCAGCTTTATGTCCAAAAGGAATTAATAATTGGCTTAATCGGATGGGTTTTATCGGCGGTTCAGCGTGGTTTTCTTAAGACAAGATAGAGCGCACCAGCGCCGCCATGGCGAGGGTGGGCATTCCGGATGGCCGCGATCCGGTCTGCATAGGGGGATGCTGCCAGCCAATCGGTGATGGAGGCCCGGATAACGCCTCTGCTCGTCGGCGGCAGCCGGGGATTGTTCACGGCGGCCTTTCCGGTGACAAGCAAGATGACGCGGTCACCCCTGCGGATGGCGGCGTCCAATCCCCGGTTCAATCGCGCATGGGCACTGGCCAAAGTCTCGCCATGCAGATCAATGCTCACGTCTGGGCGGAGATCACCTTTCAGGATGCGCTTGTCCCAGCTCCCGTCGAGCGTATCGCGCGCAGGTGCTGGACTAAGTGGCGCTGTGCCAAGGCGCCGGTCCGTTGCCACCTGCCGTCTGGCGGGCTTTTTCGCCAGCGGAAGGGCAACCTCCATCACCTGGGGCAACGCGTCAGCCGCAATGGGCGCGCGGCCCGGAAAGGGACGCGCGCTGCGCGCGACACGCGCCCAGATGGCCTGTTCTTCAGCGCTGAGGCGGCGTCCCCGCAACGGGTGCCTCCGCTTTTAATCGGGCTACAGTCCCTTTTGGAAGGAGCAGGAAGGCGGACCCCCGAGCAGACATGCCGCCTGCGATCGTCCGGGCTTCACTCCCCGCCCCCCAGAAGGTGTCGAACCGGTTGGAGCCTTTAATTGCTCCGCCTGTGTCCTGCGCCACCCAAAGCCCATTTGCTTCCGACCGATCCGTCGACAAAAGGACGGGCGCGCCCAGAGGCACGTACATCGGATCAGCAGCGACGGTGCCCTTGGACGTCACTGGCAAGCCGAGCGCACCGAGCGGGCCAGCGCCTGTGAGCTCCTTAAAGAAGATCCAGCTTTTATTCTCAAGCATGATTGCACGGCCTTCTTCAGGGTTCGCACGCAAATACGCCATGATGCCCTGCATGGAGGTCTGGCC
>JBBATT010000032.1:0-8680 GCA_040398605.1 Chakrabartia sp. | reverse complement strand
TCAGCTTACCAATGCCGGTATAATCCCGACCATTCTGCCCATCATAGCCAATCCGCATGACCGAGCCGTCAGGCAACCGCAAACGACCGGACCCCTGAACCTGCAGGAAAAAGAACTCCACCGGATCCGCCGCCCATGCCAATTCAAGGCCGCGACCAGACAGCCAGCCTTCCTCAATTTCCGCTCTGTCGGCATAGGGGATTAGGCTTGTGCCCTTCACCCGTCCGCGGACGCGCTTTCCCTTTAGATCGTCGGAAAACAGGCCTAGATCGACGTCGATGATGTCCGAAGGACGCTTGTAGACGGGCACATTATACTGGGCAGACTGCGTCCGCGCGCCTGCAATTTCAGGCTCATAATATCCCGTTGCCAACGACTTTCCGTCGCCAACCTGCACAACTTCGAAATTGTTTGAAAAGAAGGCCTGAGCATCCCGCGCAGTGACCGCCGCAGTGCAGGCAGACGCCCAGTCGGCACCTTTGGTCAGGCCTGACCCATCGGTGCGGCGCTGCAAAGACCCACATGAGATACGAAACGCGTCCAGAGCGCGGGTGGCGCTTTCATTTGAGACGCCAAAGCTGGCGTAATCGGGGCCCGCGACAAGGCCAGCCATGGCGGCATTCGGGCCTTTTGGGGATGACGTTTCAACTGGTTTCGGCGCGATGACCGGCGCAGGCCTTACGACCGGCTTAGATGGTTTCGGCTTCTCAGGCGCCGCACGCGGCGGTGGTGCGGACGGACGCGGGCCCTGCGGAATGATCTGCGCACTGCACCCGGAAAGGGCAATCGCGACAATGACAGCGAGGGTTAGTCTTTGACTCATCCAAAGCCGGTTAGTCGGCTTCGTCGGTGTCGACAAGAATCCAGTTGGGGTCGGACGAACGGATTTCCCGCTCAAACGTCCAAACATCATGCGTCTCAAGCGCATCCGTCATCGACCCGGCAAGGACATTGCCCTCCGCATCACGGGTGACAGCCGCAATGTCTGCATCGAAACGTACAGCGATCCGGGCGACTTTCCCTTCAAGCGATGCTGACGCGATAGCGGCCCGATCAATCCGGACAAGGCGATTGTCCAGAACTTCGCCGGCCTCTGTGCGTGCTTTCACCGCATCAGCAAAGCTGTCTCGCACGGAGACGCTGACATAAGGAGAGAGGCCGTCCACATCGCCCTTCCAGAAATCTTCAAGGATCATGCCATAGGCGCTCTTGGCGCCCTCGATGAACTCGGCAGGGTTAAACCGGTTGTCCGCGGTAGTAATTGCCCGAAGGCCTAGCGCCGCCTCCTGATCAAAAGGCGCTGGCCCCGCAACACGGGCAGGGCCGTTATCGCGAACATCAGTCGCGCCAGCAGCCGCAGTTGTCACAGCGGGCTCTTCCACCGGCTTGCGCATCGATTGCTCATGCCCCGTGCGTTTGCCGAGCACGGCATAAAGCCGCAGCCCCAGAAAGACGGTGACCATTGCAAAGAGGACAGTTTCTACCACAGATGTAACCTTTCAGACCGCAACATAGGGCGTTGCGCCGTCGCTTTCAAATGGTCCTTTGGGGAATAGTCTCGAAAACTGTGCCATTGCCCTCTTCGCTGCCCCCTGCTACGCGCCGCGCCTGACCATCCGGCGGGGCTCTTCCCGTCGATTTACGAACGACAGGACAGGCTCCACCCATGGCTGATACGAACGAAACCCTTGCAAACGGCGAAGATAACTTGCCCGCCGTCGGTGTTATCTCTCAGTATGTGAAGGATCTTTCTTTCGAAAATCCAAACGCACCTGCTGTTTTTCAATGGCAGGGTCAGCCGCAGATTGATGTGAACTTCAACATTGGCAACACGCAGATCGCGGACGACGTCCACGAAGTGATGGTGAAGATCAATGTGACTGCCAAAAGCGCCGAAAAGACCGCGTTTGCCGTCGAACTCGTTTACGCGGGCCTGTTCGGCATCCGCAACATCCCCGAAGACCAGATGGCACCGATTCTGCTCGCACAAGCGCCAGCCATGCTCTTCCCGTTCGCCCGCCGCGTCTTGGCGGATGCCGTACGTGATGGTGGCTTCCCGCCGCTGATGCTGGACCCAATCGACTTCGGGTCGCTCTACATGCAGCAGGCTGAACTCGCCGCGCAGCAAGAGGGCGGACTGACAGCAGAAGGTAACGCATAAGCCCTGTGAAACTCGGGAAAGCCATTGGAACAATCGGCGGGCTGACAATGGTCAGCCGTGTGCTGGGCTTTGCACGCGAAATGGTGATGGCGCGCATCTTGGGCGCCAATATGTTTGCCGATGCGTTTCTGGTGGCTTTCCGGCTGCCCAATACCTTCCGCCGATTCTTTGGCGAGGGCGCTTTTTCAGCCGGTTTCGTGCCCTTATTCAGCCAACGCTATCATGGTGAAGGCGGACTTGAGGAAGCGCGTAAATTCTCTGAAGAAGTGCTGGCCGTCTTCCTGCCGGTGCTGCTCGCCTTCACGATCATCGGCCAACTCGCCATGCCGGCGTTGGTCTGGCTCCTGGCTTCGGGCTATGCAGGCGATGCTGCTAAGTTTGAGCTGACCAACTGGCTGTCACGGCTTACCTTTCCCTATCTGATGCTGATCAGCCTCGTCTCGCTCTATTCGGGCGTGCTGAACTCCATGCACAAGTTTGCAGCGGCCGCATTCGCACCTGCGCTCCTCAATCTGGCGATGCTGGTCGCGCTGCTTTTGGTGCCAACAGGGGGCGCTGCAAGTGCGCAGGCGCTGGCCATTGCGGTTGTCATCGGCGGTGTGATCCAACTTGCTCTTGTCTGGTGGGCCGCGCGTTCGGCTGGCATCAGCCTGCGCCTGCGTCGTCCGCGCATGACGCCGGGTGTCCGTCAGTTCTTCCGCGTGGTCATTCCAGCGACCTTTGCCGCCGGCGTGTATCAAGTCAGCATCCTCATCGACACGCAGTTTGTCAGCTATCTGACTGAAGGGTCGATGGCGCATCTGAATTACGCGGACCGGCTCAACCAGCTTCCGCTCGGCATTATCGGGACCGCGCTTGGCACAGCCATTCTCCCGTCGATCAGCAAGTTCGTTGATCAAGGGCAGCCAGAAGAAGCCCAGAAGATCCAAAATCAGGCTCTGGAACTTGGCATGTTGCTGACCCTGCCCGCCGCCATTGCTTTTGCAGCAGCCGGTGTCCCGCTTGTCACCGCGCTGTTCCGCGGCGGCCAGTTCACGCCCGAAGATGCGATCGTCACGGGCAATACGCTCGCCATCATCGCGCTGGGGCTCCCGGCCTATGTGCTGGTGAAGGTGCTGACCCCCGGCTTCTTCGCGCGGGAGGACACCAAAACCCCGCTGCGCATCGCCATGTGGGTGCTCGGCGCCAACATCGCCCTCAACTTCGCCTTTGTCCCCTGGCTTGGCCTTTATGGGCTAGCGCTGGCCTTGGCGCTGACCGCTTGGCTCAATTGCGCGATGCTCTACATCACACTGCGCAAGCGCGGGCATTTTCAGATTTCCGCACACGTCGCTTCGCGCGTTCTGCGGCAGTTGATCGCGGCTGCTGCAATGGGGGTCACCCTTTATGCCGTCAATGTCTTCCTTGGCCCCATGTTCAATGGCAAGACGATTGAACGTATGATCGCCCTCAGCACCCTCATCGGAGCGGGTGGCATCGTCTATTTCGGCCTTGGCTGGATGATCGGCGCCATCAATCGCGACGATGTGCACCTCCTCCTGAAGCGGAAGAAGCCCGCCGCCTGATCGCGACGCACCCCTTGCCTAAATTCGCTTGAACGGGCATCGGCCTGACGTCTCGTCAAACAGGAAGACATTGAAGTCATGCGCGTCGTTTCCGGCATTCAGCCGACAGGCAATCTCCACCTCGGCAACTATCTGGGCGCCATCCGCAACTGGGTGCGGATGCAGGACGAAAATGATGGCGACAAGCTCTACTTCTTGGCTGATCTCCACGCGATCACCGTTTACAACACCCCGGCAGTCCTCGCGAACAACACGCGGGAGATGGCGGCTGCGTTGATCGCAAGTGGCATTGATCCAGACCGGTCGATCCTGTTCAATCAGGCCCGCGTGCCGGCACATGCTGAACTCGCTTGGTTGCTTTTCTGCACCGCGCGCATCGGCTGGTTGAACCGGATGACGCAGTTCAAGGACAAAGCGGGCAAGAACCGCGAAGGCGTGAGTGTGGGCCTCTTTGCCTATCCCGTCCTTCAGGCCGCAGACGTACTGCTCTATCAAGCGACGCATGTGCCCGTGGGTGAAGACCAGAAGCAGCATCTGGAGCTCGCCCGCGACATCGCTCAGAAGTTCAACACAGATTATGAGGCGGACGTCTTCACCCTGCCCGAGCCGATCATTCCGCCCGCTGCCGCCCGCATCATGAGCTTGCGCGATGGCTCTTCTAAAATGTCCAAGTCAGACCCGAGCGATTTGAGCCGGATCAACCTGACCGACGATGCCGACACCATCATGCAGAAGGTCAAAAAGGCAAAGACCGACCCCGAGCCCCTGCCCGGTGACAAGGCCGGCCTCGAAGGTCGGCCCGAAGCGCAGAATTTGGTCGGCATTTATGCAGCCCTTGCCGATGACAGCGTGGACGCCATCCTCGCGCGCTTTGGTGGACAGGGCTTTGGCGCCTTCAAACCCGCGCTGGGGGAGCTGCTGATCGAAACACTCCGCCCGATTACAGATCGGTTCAACGCCTTGCGGCAGGACACAGCCACGCTCGACAGCATATTGGTCCGCGGGGCCGAACGCGCGTCCGAACTGGCAGCGCCAACGCTTGCGCAAACCTATGCCGCGCTCGGCTTGCAAAAATAGTCTCCATTCAACCCCTGTTCAGAGCGGCTGGTCGATCCTACTTTCATA
This sequence comes from Chakrabartia sp., assembly GCA_040398605.1. Lineage (GTDB taxonomy): Bacteria > Pseudomonadota > Alphaproteobacteria > Sphingomonadales > Sphingomonadaceae > Aquisediminimonas. The sequence continues at coordinate 3,829 of JBBATT010000032.1, read as the reverse complement.
CCAGAGCCGAACCATGGCTGAGTCGTAGAAACGGGATAAACTGATGTCGCGTATAGGGTCTATCATTCGTGCCACCGCACCGCTGGCGCTTCTCGCGGCCGCCGGTTGCGCTCAGAATTTTGATGCAAAGGTCAGCCGCTTTCAGCAGATGCCGGCCGCACAAGGCCAGACATTTGCCATCAAGGCCGCAGACCCGAAGCTGGATGGCGGGCTGGAGTTCGCCAACTATGCGCAACTCATTTCCTCCAAGCTAACACAGGTCGGCTATCGTCCGGTGGCAACGGGAGACGCGCCGAACCTCGTCGTCAGCGTCAGCTATGATGTCGACAAGGGCCGTGAAAAGGTGCGCAGTAACCCAGGCGGCGGTTTTGGCCGGTGTTTTGGCTGGAACGATCCATGGTGTGGTGGCTTCGGCTTTTGGGGCCACCCCTATGGCGGTCGCTTCCATGGTTTTTATCCGGGATTCTATGATCCGTTCCTCTTCGGCCCCGGCGGCTTTGACGGGGTGGAAAGCTACACCGTCTACACAAGTGAACTCGCCATGAAGATCGAACACACAGGCGGTGAGCGGGTGTTTGAGGGCAAGGCGCAGGCGCAATCGCTCAATGACAATCTGACCTATCTCGTTCCGAACCTCATCGAAGCGATGTTCACCGGCTTTCCGGGCAGCACTGGTGAGACAGTCAAGATCACCGTGCCACCGCCGCCGAAGAAGAGCAGGCGGTAAAACACACACCTGTTTCGACTAGGACCACATAGGCAAGCGTTTGCAGCTTGCCGCATCCGGTGCATTATGGTTACTTCTTAGTAACCATAATGGTGCCGACTCGAACGGTCTCCACAATCAGCGGTCGCAATCGTCAATCCACGTCAGACTCCGTCTGGCAAAGAAAGGAGATTTTGCGATGCGAAAATTAGTTCTCTTGGCTCTTCTGGCTTCCTTCGCTGTTCCGGCAGCGGCCAACGCAGTTCAACTGGTTGTCAGCTCGTACGATACGCCCAATGGCGACGGCCAAGCCAGCGGTGGGTCCTTCAACTATTGGGACAAAAATTATACGGGTGCTGGCGCAAAAACGAATGATGGTGCTCCATTAACCGGTGGCGTCGGCGATCTGACCGACGGCATTGTGGCCACAGATTTTTGGTTCAACGTCGAAAATTCGGCCGGTGAAGGCCCCTATGTCGGCTGGTATACACCCAATACGTTGAACCCGAAGGTGACATTCAATTTGTCGGGCACGCCGACAGTCAATGAAATCCGCATTCACCTCGACAATAGCCGCGTGGGCGCTGTGTATTCACCCGCTGCAATTTTGATCAACGGCGTCAACACGGCGTTCATTGGACCTGCCAACGGTTCAATCGGCTGGGTCACATTCACGGGGCTCAACCTCACCGGTGCATCGCACACGATCGAGTTTCAGCAAGACCTTCAAGGCTGGGTTTTCATCAGCGAAGTCCAGTTCCTTGGCAACCGGGTGCCTGAGCCCGCAGCTTGGGCGATGATGCTTTCAGGCTTCGGCTTAGCTGGGGCGGCAATGCGCCGCCGCAAGGCACTTCAGGTCGCCTAAACCAACATGGGAGAAAAGGCCCGTCCGGTTCTCCGGGCGGGCTTTCTCTATTCGTCAATCGAGATTGGGCCGCAGCCAGCGCGTTGCGGTTTCCATGTCCACCTCACGACGCGCAGCATAATCGGTCAACTGATCCTGACCAACGCGCGCAACGCCGAAATACTCGCTTTGCGGATGACCAAAATAGAAACCGGACACGGCGGCCGTCGGCAGCATGGCGAAGCTTTCCGTAAGGATGAGCCCCGCCGTATCGCCTGCGTTGAGCAGCTCGAACAGAGTTGGCTTCAGGCTATGGTCCGGACAGGCTGGATAGCCGGGTGCCGGGCGGATGCCGCGATATTCTTCTTTGATCAGCGCTTCATTGGTCAACTGCTCACCCGGCGCATAGGCCCATAGGGTGGTGCGCACATGCTGGTGGAGACGTTCGGCAAAGGCTTCGGCAAAGCGGTCGGCCAGCGCTTTCAGCAAAATGTCCTGATAGTCGTCATGCCCCGCCTTGAAGCGGGCAATGTGCGGATCGATGCCGTGAATGCCGACAGCAAAGCCGCCCAGCCAATCTCCATCCGGGCTGATGAAATCGGCCAGACACATATTGGCGCGATCGCGGCTCTTGCGGATCTGCTGGCGAAGGAAGCTGAACGTCACATTCCGTTCTTCCTCAGCCAAGTGGACGACCACATCGTCCCCATCCCGCGCGCACGGCCAAAGCCCGACGACACCCTTCGCCGTCAGCCATTTATCCGCGATGATCTGGTCGAGCATCTTATTGGCGTCCGCAAACAGGCTGCGGGCGCTTTCACCGACAATCTCATCTTCGAGAATAGCGGGATAATTGCCATGTAATTCCCACGCACGGAAGAAGGGCGTCCAGTCAATGACGCTGCGCAGATCGGTCAGGTCCCAATCTTCAAAGACATGGAGTCCCGGCTGTTCCGGCGGCGGTGGCTTGTGGCTCATGTCCGCGACAAAGGCGTTGGCGCGGGCATCCTCCAGGCTCAGGAGGATGCTGACCTCCTTGCCTGCCCGCACATCGCGCACATGCTGATAGTCAGCTGCCGTCGTCTCGACGAAACCATCACGCTGCGTGTCGGACAGCAATTGGGAAGCGACACCAACCGCGCGGCTGGCGTCGAGCACATGGATCACCGGCCCGTCGTAAGCAGGGTCAATCCGAAGAGCGGTATGCACCTTCGAAGTTGTCGCCCCGCCGATGAGGAGCGGAATATCGAACCCTGCCCGCTGCATCTCTTCCGCCACAGTCACCATCTCATCAAGCGACGGGGTGATGAGGCCAGAGAGGCCGATAATGTCCGCGTCATTGTCCTTCGCCGCCTGCAGGATCGTCGTCCAAGGCACCATGACGCCCAGATCGATCACCTCATAGCCGTTGCACTGCAGGACCACGCCGACGATATTCTTGCCAATATCATGCACGTCGCCCTTCACGGTCGCCATGATGATGCGGCCCTTGGCCTTTGCGCCTTCTTCCTTCGCCGCTTCAATATAGGGGATGAGGTGGGCGACGGCCTTCTTCATCACACGTGCTGATTTCACAACCTGCGGCAGGAACATCTTGCCGGAACCGAACAGGTCCCCAACGACGTTCATGCCGTCCATCAGCGGGCCTTCGATCACCTCAATCGGGCGCGCAGCGACAAGGCGGGCTTCTTCGGTATCTTCGACGATAAAGGCGTCGATGCCTTTGACGAGCGCATGCTCCAGCCGCTTGACGACCGGCCAGCTGCGCCATTCCTCGGCCTGCTTTTCCGCTTCGGGTGAAGTGCCTCGGAATTTGTCGGCGAGTGTCACCAAACGGTCAGTCGCATCCGGCCGGCGGTTGAGGACAACGTCTTCGCATAGCTCGCGCAATTCGGGGTCGATGGTGTCATAGACATCCAACTGCCCTGCATTGACGATGCCCATGTCCATGCCCGACGGAATGGCGTGGAAGAGGAAGACGGAATGCATCGCGCGGCGCACAGGCTCATTTCCACGGAAGCTGAACGACAGGTTGGAGAGGCCGCCCGAGATATGGACGTGCGGGCAGCGCGCCTTGATCTCGCGCGCAGCCTCAATGAAGTCGACGCCGTAATTGTTATGCTCTTCAATCCCCGTTGCGACCGCGAAGACGTTGGGATCAAAGATGATGTCTTCCGGCGGGAATCCAATGCTGAGGAGCAGATCATAGGCGCGCGCGCAGATCTCCACCTTGCGGTCCTTGGTGTCGGCCTGGCCCTTTTCATCAAACGCCATGACGA
>JBBATT010000031.1:0-12811 GCA_040398605.1 Chakrabartia sp. | reverse complement strand
GGGGACAAGGCCCAACAGGCCGGGCACGGCATCGCGGCGAATCTGGCGCGGGTTGACCCCACTTGCCTGCGCCAAGGGATAGGAATTGAAGGTGCCACCCAGCACCAAATTGGCCTCGCCTGCAGCAAATCGGGCGATGGCCATTGGGGCTTCTTCACCGCGCACCCGGCGCTCCATGCGCTGCAGGACATCTTCGTCCATATCCTCACCGGTGTCGGGCAGGATGGGCCGAAGCACTATGGAGTGGGGCAGGGGGCGATAAATGCGATAGGGGCCGGTGCCGCGCCCCTTCCGCAGCAGGGCCATTTCGGGCTGGGCCAAGAGTTGCAGCAAATTGCCCTGTGGTTCGGACAGGCGGATTTCCAGCACCGTGTCTGTCATGGCGAGGACTTCAGTCACCGGCCCGAACATCGGCTTTAAAGCATTGCGACTTTGCAGAGAGAGCGACGTGCGTAGGCTCTTTGCAACTTGGGCCGCTGTGACCTCTCCCCCATCAGACCATTTGGCGCGGCGCACGCGAAAGATGTAGCTTAGCCCGTCATCAGTCACGATCCACCGTTCGGCAAGCGCAGGCTCAATCTGCCCCTGCGCATCAAACTGGACGAGGCCCTGCATGAGCGCGCCGGTCATGACGGCGGCGGGGGCGTCCAAAATTTGGGTATTGGGGTCTGCCGCGCGCGCTGGCCCGCCAATCACACTGACGGAAATGGCGGCATCTTCGGACTGCCCACAGCCTGTAAGCGCTGCCAACAGGAACAGGGAAGAGGCCAGACGGATCAGCATATGGTCTTGATAGCGTGGCTTTGCCGGAAGGTCACGTGTTGGCGAAAAGGTGGTGCGGACGGCGGGACTCGAACCCGCACTTCCAGGGGAAAGCAGATTTTAAGTCTGCTGCGTCTACCGATTTCGCCACGTCCGCACGGGTGCGGCATCGGCGACGAAAGCGCTGCCGTCAAGCAACAAAGGACAGAAAAGCGCCCGCTCAGACGTTGAGCTTAGCGCGCATCTCCTTGCCGGGCTTGAAATAGGGCACCTTCTTTGACGGAATATCCACAGAAGCCCCCGTGCGCGGGTTGCGGCCCTGTCGGGCGTCGCGGCCGCGCGTCGAAAAGGCGCCAAAACCGCGAAGCTCTACGCGACCACCGTCGGCAAGCTGGTTCGTGATTTCATCAAAAAAGATAGTCACAATCGTATCAATTTCCCGGTGGGACAGTCCGGGATTTTCTTGCGCCAGTACATCCACCAGCTCGGAACGTATCATACTCACACCCCCATGCTGTTGCACGTGCCTGCCTATGATCTTCCCCGCGAAGACCATAACCCGTCGTAACGCATACCCCCGAGATCAGCGGGATATTTGACGGACGCAACAGCTATGGAGATAATTACTACCAATACGGTAACATAAGCAAGTAATAATATCTTAACGCTAGGGTTAACGTTTTGTAACTAAGCTGTTGATCAGACAGGATTTTCTCCGTCCTGATACGAGAAGGGCCCGCCGAACGCAATCGTGCAACGGGCCCCATTCAGTTGATTTGGCTCGATTTTACTTCTTGCCGTCGCGTGCCTTGAGCGCTTCGCCAAGAATATCGCCAAGCGACGCACCCGAATCGGATGAGCCGTACTGGGCAACTGCCTGCTTCTCTTCAGCGATCTGCATCGCCTTGATCGAGAAGGTCGGGTTCTTCGAACGGTCAAAGCCCGTCACCATTGCGTCGAACTTCTGGCCGACCTGGAAGCGGTCTGGGCGCTGTTCGTCGCGGTCGCGGCCAAGGTCGGCACGCTTGATGAAGCCGATGGCGCCTTCGTCGCCAACCTGAACGTCGAGACCGCCATCCTTGATCGCGATGACCGTGATGGTCGTGACGGTGTTCTTGGCGAGGCCTGAAGGTCCGCTGCCGCCGGTGGCAACCGAAGCGCCACCCTTTTCGACCTGCTTGATACCAAGCGAGATGCGTTCCTTCTCAACGTCCACGTCAAGCACGATCGCCTTGACGGTGTCGCCCTTGTTGTGAAGCGCCAGAGCTTCTTCGCCCGACACGCCCCAGGCGATGTCCGACATGTGGACCATGCCGTCGACGTCGCCATCGAGGCCAATGAACAGACCGAATTCGGTCGCGTTCTTGACTTCGCCTTCGACGGTCGAGCCAACCGGGTGAACAGCGCTGAACGCTTCCCACGGGTTCGACGCAGCCTGCTTGAGGCCAAGCGAAATGCGACGCTTTTCTTCGTCGACTTCGAGAACGATGACATCGACTTCCTGGCTGGTCGAAACGATCTTGCCGGGGTGGACGTTCTTCTTGGTCCAGCTCATTTCCGAAACGTGGACAAGGCCTTCAATGCCGGCTTCGAGTTCAACGAACGCACCATATTCGGTGATGTTCGTGACGCGGCCCGAAAGCTTGGCACCAACCGGATACTTGGCCGCAACAGCTTCCCAAGGATCGCTTTCCAGCTGCTTCATACCGAGCGAGATGCGCTGCGTGTCCTTGTTGATGCGGATGATCTGCACCTTCACGGTGTCACCAATGTTGATGACTTCCGAAGGATGGTTGACGCGCTTGTAGCTGATGTCGGTGACATGCAGCAGGCCGTCAATGCCGCCGAGATCAACGAACGCACCGTAATCGGTGATGTTCTTGACGACGCCTTCAATGACTTGGCCTTCAGCGAGGTTCAGGATCAGGCCCGAACGTGCTTCTGCGCGGCTTTCTTCAAGGATGGCGCGACGCGACACAACGATGTTGCCACGCTTGCGGTCCATCTTGAGGATCTGGAAGGGCTGCGGAATATCCATGAGCGGGGTGACATCGCGCACGGGGCGGATATCGACCTGCGAACCTGGAAGGAAGGCCACAGCGCCGCCGAGGTCGACAGTGAAGCCGCCCTTAACGCGGCCAAAGATGACGCCTTCAACGCGGGTGGACTGGCCGAATTCAGCTTCAAGAGCATCCCAAGCGGCTTCGCGGCGTGCGCGGTCGCGCGACAGCACGGCTTCACCCTGGGCGTTTTCGACGCGGTCGACATAAACTTCGACTTCATCACCAACAGCGAGTTCAGCCTTCTGGCCGGGGGCTGCGAATTCGCGAAGCGCGACGCGGCCTTCCGACTTCAGGCCAACGTCGATGACGGCCATGTCGTTTTCAATTGCGGTAACGATACCCTTGACGACGCGGCCGTCGAGGCTTTCGGCATCGCCGAGTGATTCTTGGAGGAGAGCCGCGAAATCATCGCGGGTCGGGTTGGCGGAAGTTGCCATTGCTAGAGTATTCCAATCATGTTTGTTTTCCGGCCAAGCGGTTGTTTCCGCTGGTCTTTTGGCCAGACTGCCGCACAGACCCCATGCCGGTGCAGCATCCTTTGGACAACAGATCGTAGAGGTCGAAAAAGGGGAGAAAGCGTTTTAGCTGCTCAGCGCCGAATCCGGGCCTCCACGAGCGAAATCGCCCGCTGGACGGCCGCGCCTATAGTCATATCGGTGGTATCTAGCAAGTCTGCGTCGTCCGCCTGCCGCAGCGGCGCGGCACTTCGGCCTGAGTCGCGGGCATCGCGCGTTTCGATGTCGGCAAGGATCGCATCATAGTCCGTCGCGGCATCTTCGCGGTGCCGCCGTTGCGCCCGCACTCCGGTAGAGGCTGTGACGAACAGCTTGGCATCAGCCTCCGGTGCGATCACCGTGCCGATATCCCGTCCATCCAGCACCGCGCCGCCCGGCTGGCGGGCAAAGGCCTGTTGATACTCAAGCAAGGCCGCACGGACTGCGGGATGGCGTGACACGCGGGACGCAAGCGCCCCTGCGGCTTCGGTGCGGAGTTCAGGATCTGTCAGAAGCGCTTCATCAATCCGGCATCCGGCGATGGCATCGGCCTCTACATCCGGGTCCCGCCCGGCGCGCGCGGTTGCCACGCCCACGGCGCGGTAGAGCAGGCCTGTGTCCAGATGTGGGAGATCATAATGCACGGCCAAGGCGCGGGCGATGGTACCCTTACCGGAGGCCGCAGGTCCATCGACCGCGATAATCATCGGGCGGCGAGGCTGTCCAGCATCGGCTGGAACGTCGGGAAGCTGGTCGCAACGGGGCTCATGTCATCAATGGTGACGGGGTTCGTCGAGACGAGCCCCGATATGGCAAAGCTCATCGCGATGCGGTGATCAAGTTCGGCAGCGATGGTCGCGCCTCCTGAGAGAAGCGCGCCGCCGGAGCCGTGAACGATCAGGCCGTCCTCCAGTTCTTCAACCGTCACGCCAATCGCGGTCAGGCCTTTGGCCATCACGCTGATGCGGTCTGATTCCTTGACGCGGAGTTCTTCCAAGCCGCGGAACACACTCTTCCCCTCAGCCAAGGCCGCCGCGACGAACAAAATGGGGAATTCATCGACCATGCTCGGCACGATGTCGGGTGTGGTCTCAATACCCTTCAAGGCCGAGTGGCGGACGATGAGGTCCGCGACGGGTTCACCCCCGACGACGCGTTCATCGACCAAAGTGATATCTCCGCCCATTGCCTGCAGCACTTCGATCAGCCCTGCCCGCGTCGGGTTGATGCCGACATTGTCGATGCGCACCTCAGACCCCGGCACCAGAAGGGCGGCGACCATCGGGAAGGCGGCGGACGAGGGATCGCCCGGCACGACCACATGCTGCGGCGTCAGCTCCGCCTCGCCATGGATGGAGATGACGCGCGCACCATCGGCATCGGTGGAGATGTCGAGCTGTGCGCCAAATCCGGCCAGCATCCGCTCACTATGATCCCGCGTCGGCACCGGTTCGATGACGGTCGTGATCCCCGGCGTGTTGAGACCCGCGAGCAAGATGGCAGACTTCACCTGCGCTGACGCCATCGGCAGGCGGTAGGTGATCGGCACAGCAGGGCAGGCGCCACGCACCATGATCGGCAGATATTGGTTGCCCTTTTCCCCCGGCGAGCAGGTGAACACCGCCCCCATCGTGCCCAATGGATCGGTCACCCGCGCCATTGGGCGTTTGGAGAGCGAGGCATCGCCCGTGAACGTCGCGGTGATCGCATGGCTCGCGACCAGACCCATGAGCAGCCGGGTCGAGGTGCCGGAATTGCCCATGTCGAGCGCTGATTCGGGTTGCAGCAATCCACCCACACCCACGCCGTGCACGCGCCACACGCCGTCATCGCCGCGATCAATCGTCGCGCCCATCGCCCGCATCGCAGCGGCCGTTGCGAGCACATCTTCGCCTTCCAGCAGGCCTTCAATCACGCTCTCCCCCACGGCCAGCGCGGACAACATCAGCGACCGGTGGGAGATGGATTTGTCACCGGGCACGCGGACCGTGCCGGAGAGTGGACCGCTCTGTGCGAATGCTTTAGGGGAGGGGGAAGGATGCGCCATTTCGCCGGCGTCTTTGACAGCGGCGATCTGCTATGGCAAGGCGCGCGCCGATTCAGCCGGTGTTTACATTGGCTCAAAGCAATTCTGCTTGATTGAAAGGCTTAAGGCTCATGGTGAAGCCTGAATGGGGCACAAAACGTACGTGCCCGAAGTGTGCAACACGTTTTTATGACCTGACCAAGGAAGATCCCATCACCTGCATTTCGTGCAGCTATGCGTGGATCGCCGAACCCGTTCTGAAGTCGAAGCAGCCGCTTCCGTTTGAAGCAGCAGCCCCTGTCGCAACCGCGACCCCCGATGCTGATCTCACTGCGGATCTGGATCTGGACGTGGATGCCGAAAGCGAACCTTCGGCAGATGACGATGTCGATCTGGGCGGGGATGATGACCTCGGCGTCGACACCGGCGATGTGAACGACGAAAATTGATCTGATACCGGCAACCTTAGGGTTGCAACGGCGGCGCGCCTGACATAAAGGCGCGCCTCCAAATGGGGCCTTAGCTCAGCTGGTAGAGCGCTACACTGGCAGTGTAGAGGTCAGGGGTTCGACTCCCCTAGGCTCCACCATTCCCCATTTTAGCTATCTCGGGTGCCGCGCAGCGAGCGCGATGCCGGCGAGATTTTTTGCGCGTTTGATCCAGCGGATGCGGCCGATGCGCCCGTCCCGCGCCAAGGCGAGGAGCGCGGCTTCATGGTCCGTCCGGGCCTGCCCGCTGCGCAGCGCGGCGTTGGCCTTTGTGATCACCTCCACCGCGTCGCCGATCAACTCCACGTTGGTGAGCGCCAGGGACTGCGCCACCTCCACCGCGCAGATCAGCGCGCGCCATTCCGCATCGCTGTTGGTGCCGTCGCCCAGATCCTCGAACAGATAGGTCTGGCCCCGCACCACAACAGCCGCCTCAATACGCCCGGGGTTAGGGCGGCACCCGCCATCGAAGAAGATTTTCACGCGGCGGGTGGGGGTGGGGGCGGTCTTGGCTGCGGTCATGCGGTCGGGCGATACCGCATCGCCACGTCACAGCGGTCATAGCGCGCGCCAAAGTCTGCCATGATCTGCGCGTCATGGGCGAAGCCCAGCTTTTCATACAAATGGATCGCGGCTTCGCATTTGTGGCTGGTGAGGAGATAGAGCGTCTCCGCCCCCAAGGCCTGTGCGCGGGTGATGACAGCGTCGAGCAGAAATTCCCCCGCTTTCAGGCCACGTGCTGCCTCCCGCACGCCCATCTTCGTTAGTTCAAAACGCGCAGGCCCTGTCTTCTGCAGCGCGCAGGCGCCAACGACACCGCGCCCTTCGGCCTCAACGAACAGGATCGCCCCGCCCGGATCGAGGATCTTCGCGCGCGGATTTTCCAGCACCTCCCGGTCAGTCGCCTCCAGCACGAACATCGACGTGATCCATTCGGCATTGATGTCATGAAAATCGCGCGCGAGATCGTCGTGGAACTCGACGAGGCGGAGTGTGGGGGTGTCCGGTTGGGTGGGGAGATCAGGAACCGTGTCGGGCATAAGGGCGTCCATTAGAGGGGCGGGAAGGGGCAAAACCGTAGGACAGTCCGCGCCCGTCCCGACTCCGCAGAAATCCGCCCGACGCGCCATTTGGAAGGTGCGGGAGTGGAGGAAGTTGAGGGTACGTCCCCTTCATTTTGGACCCCGGCTGTAGGAAAGACAGAACTTCCAAGAGCAAAGCCGGATCATACGGGCGTCCATGGGCAAGGCTCTGGCATAATTTGTGGGCTGTAGGACAGCGGAAAATGCATCTGCTTAGATTTAGCAAAGGCGGGGAGGGTAAATGTGGAGGTGGCGGGCAGATTGTACTTTGCGTTCCGACTGGTCTTCGATCAGTTTCGCATCCGCGACCGAAATTCACAATTGTCTCTTACAAGCGTGACAATTTCTTGATTTTTTGTGTATGACAAAAAAATGTTAGCGGTCGTATTGATTCTTTATTCGTCTGTAGATGATTCTTCTACTGTCAAAAGTCAGATTGACGGCACATTAGATTCTGTAAAATTGATTGCAGATCAATCATTTACATGCATGGACTCCAATATAAAAACTAGCATGAAAGAGCATCTCGAAGATGCATCTCCTGATGTGGTTGTCGATTCCGCCTTAGAAAATTGTTCTTACCTTAAAAAATCATATTTCGACGCATTGTCGAATCCAAGCTCTTTCATAGGAAAAGAGAAGGCAAATAAACTATCGGAAAACTGGTTTTTTGAATTACGTAAAACATATGTAAAGCACGTAGATGATTGGCTTATAAAGCCAGAGTTTGCTAAAATGAGATCTAAAATCACATTGATGGCATGGAAAAATTGTATTCAAGAAAAATCAAAAAGCTGGTCTCGTCTCTCCGATGACGCGACGACGGTAGGGAAAGCTGCGGTCTCAAATTGCTCAAGCAAGCGGTATAATGCGGTTCAAGCGATGACGTATGAAATGAGAAGTATCGGCGTCATGTCTTCAGGTGCAACTGATATTTTCCGTGAGTTGGACGAAAAAGCAAAGGAATTGGCAACCGAGACCGTTATCTTGGAGCGAGCGAAGCGTCTTCCTAAGCCCTAGTCAGATACCGTTTGATTCAAAATTGAAGAAATGACGCTTACAAAAGACTGCCTCACCACTCACCCCTCCGGAAACAGCACCTCCGCATCCCCCGCCTGCCAGACCGGCCACCGCACCATGATCGCGGCGAACATTGGTGATGCCAGAAACGCGGCCAACCACCTCTGCACCGCGGGCAGCGGCAGCGCATCGAACCACGCCCGATCCGTCTCCGCAAACTGGCGGACAAAGGGCGCCAGTGCAGCGTCGGTCATCGTCCAGTGGGTGCCGCACAGAAAGGGGGACGCGCTCAGCCGGGCCTCCAGTAGTTCGAGATGCGCCACGCCCGCCGCGCGGTGGTCCAGCGGGTCGACATCATAGCGGTGGGGGTATTTGTAACGGTCGAGGTGATGTTTGAACGGGCCATCATTGGCGGCGATCAGCGCGGCGTCTTCTCCGTCCAGCCAATGGTCCGGGTCCGCCTGTGTGAGCGCCCAGTGCATGATGTCCAGGCTTTCGTCGATCACGCCGCTGTCAATGACTGGGCCGCCAATGACTGGGCCGCCAATGACTGGGCTATCAGGCAGCACCAGCACCGGCACCGTGCCCTTGGGGGAGGCTTCCAGAAGTGCCTCAGGCTTGGCGGAGAGCTTCACCTCCCGCAGGGTGCACACCGTGCCGCTGGCCAGCAGCGCCAGCCGCGCGCGCATCGCATAGGGGCAGCGGCGGAAACTGTAGAGGACGGGGTTAGCCGTCGTCATCGGGCGTCGTCATCGGGAGGGGCCATCACCGCGCCGATATGCGGCTTGCCTTGCGCCTCGGCGAGGGCGACCTGATGCTGGCGCTCGCGATATCCGGCGCGCTGCTCGTCGGTGCGCTCGTCATAGCAGGCAGGGCAGCTGACGCCGACTTCATAGAGCGACGAGGCGCGGTCGTCCGCATTGATCGGGCGGCGGCAGGCGTGGCAGAGTTCCAGCGAGCCAAGCTCCAGCCCATGTCGCACGGTCACCCGCTGATCGAACACGAAGCATTCGCCTTCCCACAGCGATTCTTCGGCGGGCACGGTTTCCAGATATTTCAGGATGCCGCCTTGGAGGTGGTAGACATCCTCAATCCCCTCTGCCTTCAGGAAGGCCGTGGATTTCTCGCACCGGATGCCGCCGGTGCAGAACATCGCCACCTTGGGCGGAGTGCCATTGCCCAACAGCCGGTCCCGCTCTGCGCGGAACCAGGCGGGGAAATCCCGGAAGGTTTTGGTCTTGGGGTCAATCGCGCGCTGGAACGTGCCGACGGCGACTTCATAATCATTGCGCGTGTCGATGATGATCGTGTCGGGGTCGGCGATCAGCGCGTTCCAATCCTGCGGCGCCACATAATGGCCGACGCGGGCGAGGGGATCGATATCGGGTTGCCCCATCGTCACGATCTCGCTCTTTACCTTCACCTTCATCCGGTGGAACGGCATTTCGCGGGCGCGGGAGAGTTTATACTCAAACCCTGCGCATCCCGGCAGTTTCCCGATGGTGTCGAGGATCGCGGCAATGGCGGCGTCCGTGCCCGCAATCGTCCCGTTAATGCCTTCACGCGCGATGAGGAGGGTGCCTTTGATGCCTTGCGCCTTGCACGCGTCGGCCAGCGTGACGCGGATGGCGGGGGCATCTTCAAAGCGCGTAAAGTGGTAAAGGGCTGCAACGCAGATGGGCAGATCAGTCATGTCGCTGCGTTTAGCGTCGGCAGACAGAGATGTCAGTGTGGAAATGGCGCGGCTTGCTTTGCGCAGGCTCCAAGTTAAAGCGCATCTCCGCCGACCCATGTTAACGTTTCTGTTAACGCTGGAGCAGGGTTGCTTCTACTATGCAGCGACACCGCAATCGTGCGGCGAAAGGATTTTTGAGTGGGTGTTTCGGGATTTACGACGGCGTTGATGTTGACGGCCATGCAGGCCAACCCGGAAGCTGTGTGCGCCGGGCCCGTCTCTGCGCTGCCTGTCGTGGGATCTGAAGTTCCGACTGTTGCACAGGCGCCGATGCCTGCGCCGCCATCTCCTGCGACGGGGCCGGTTGTTGAAGACATTGTCGTTACCGCCCAGCCGACGCCGAAGGAAGATCCGCTCAAACGCGCGAATGAAGTCAGCTTTGAAGTGGTCGAGGCTGTGGATGATGCCGTCGTCGCCCCGGTTGCGATGGCCTATAAGGATGGCTTGCCCAACCCGATCCGCAAGGGGCTGCACAATTTCCTCTTCAACATCGGGGAACCCGTGGTTGCGGTGAACTTCCTGCTCCAGCTGAAGCCCGGCAAGGCGATGGAGACGGTCGGGCGCTTTGCGATCAACACGACGGTTGGGGTCGCGGGGCTGTTCGATGTGGCGAAGAAAAAGCCATTCCATTTGCCGCACCGCGTGAACGGTTTTGCCTACACGATGGGCTATTATGGTGTGAAGCAGGGGGCTTATCTTTATCTGCCGCTGATCGGCCCCACGACGGTGCGCGATGTGACGGGGCGGTTGATGGACCTCGCCTTCCTGCCAACTTTCGTCGGCGCGCCGTTCAACAACTTCTACTACACTATCCCCTCCGGCGTGATCTACGCGCTGGATGATCGGGTCGCTTTTGATGACAAGTGGCAGGAATTGAAGAACAGTGACCGCCCGCCATATGCGGCGCTGCGCGATTATTATCTGGCCAAGCGTCAGGCGGAGATTGACGAGCTGCGCGGGAAGAAGCCTGCCGTTGAAGCGCCGGTTACTTCACCGCAAAATTGATCTTGCCGGTGGCAGGCGCGCCGTCGGTTCCGGTCGCTTTCCAGTTCACGACATAGGTGCCGACGGGCAGGGGGCGCGGCAGCTTTGCGACGAGCGTCTTGCCGTCCGCACCTACGGTCGCGGTGAAGCCTGTGATTTTCATCGGAGGGTGATCTTTCATCCCTGGCATGGTCAGCATGACGATGTCCATCGATGAGGTGCTGGCGATCTTGTCGGAGAAGGACAGGCTGACCGCCATCGGCCTGGCAGCGGCCTTATTGGCGGCAGGCGTTGAGGCCACGAGCTTGACCTGTGCCCAGGCGGGCGCGGACAGAGCGAGTGCGGCACCAAAAGCGAGAAGAGTGAGAGACTTATTCATGGGGCGGTCCTCCAGTGATGCCCCAAAGGGCAAGAGAATTTCGATACATAGGTCGATATAGGGATGTTTTCGCGATAGGCACCCCTATCTGAACGGAGAATGATGAAAGACTTCACTCTCAACCGACGGATGTTCCTGCGGGCGGCCAGCGCGTCGGCGCTGCTACCGCTGTTCCCTGCTTGGGCGCAGAGTGTGTCGCACGGGCATGGCACGGGCGTGGGCACGTTGTCGGGTGAGGACATCCGCCTGACGGTCGGCCATTCCAGCTTCACGACCGGCGGGAAGACGGGCCATGCGTTCACCGTCAACGGAACCGTCCCCGCGCCGCTCATCCGGCTGAAGGAAGGCCAGAACGTTCGCCTCCATGTCACCAACACGCTTGATGAGGACACTTCGTTGCACTGGCACGGCCTGCTCGTGCCGTTCCAATATGATGGCGTGCCCGGCGTCAGCTTCCCCGGTATCCGCCCGCGGGAGACGTTCACCTACGAATTCCCCATCCGGCAGGCGGGGACCTATTGGTATCACAGCCATAGCGGCATGCAGGAGGCGATGGGCCAGTTCGGGCCGCTCATCATTGACCCCGCCGGTGCAGACCCCGTCGCCTATGACCGCGAACATGTGCTGGTCCTGTCGGACTGGAGCTTTATCCATACGCACAAACTCATGACGCGGCTCAAACAGGCAGGCGGCTATTTCAACCGGCAGAAGCAGACCGTCGGCGGGTTGCTTGCGGGCAAGGACCAGTCGCTGAAGGAGCGGTTGGAATGGGCCCAAATGAACATGGACCCGACCGACATTTCGGACGTGACGGCCTCGGTCTATCGCTACCTCATCAACGGCCACGGGACTGAGGAGAACTGGACCGGGCTGTTCAAAGCGGGCGAGCGCGTGCGGCTGCGCATCATCAATGCGTCGGCGATGACCAACTTCAATGTGCGTATTCCGGGTCTTGCCATGACCGTGGTGCAGGCGGACGGGTGCAATGTCCGCCCAGTGGAAACCGACGAATTCCAGATCGCGATTGCCGAAACCTATGACGTGGTCGTCACGCCGACGGAGGACCGCGCTTACGGGTTTGTCGCCGAAGCCATTGACCGCTCCGGCCTTGTCCGCGCCACGCTCGCGCCGAAAGCGGGGATGACAGGCGACGTGCCGAAGCTCCGCGCCCGTCCGCTCCTCACCATGAAGGACATGGGCATGGACCATAGCATGCCGATGGAGCTGGACCTCTCCAAGCCCGAAGCGCCGATGATGGATCATAGTTCGATGAACATGCGGGACTTCTCCGTTGCGCCGCAGGTGAAGAAGAATGCAGGCGTCGCCTCGCTCTCCCCCATGCCTGCCGAACGGATTGGTGACGCGCCGACCGGGCTGGAGGATGTCGACCACCGCGTGCTGCGCTACACCGATCTGAAGGCGCTGACCCCGCACGACGCCCCCGCGCCGACGCGGACGATCCAGATGCACCTGACTGCCAATATGGAACGCTATATGTGGTCGTTCGATGGCGAGCGGATGAGTGAGCGGACCGCGCCCATCATGTTCCGGCAGAATGAGCGCGTGCGCATCACCCTCATCAACGACACGATGATGCCGCACCCCATCCACGTCCACGGCCATTTCTTTGAACTGGTCACAGGCGCAGACGCGGGCGACCAACCGATGAAACACACCGTCAACGTGCTGCCCGGTGGCAAGCTTTCCATCGACATGACGGCGGATGCGCTCGGCGATTGGGCGATGCACTGCCACATGATGTTCCACATGGACACGGG
>JBBATT010000030.1:0-12940 GCA_040398605.1 Chakrabartia sp. | reverse complement strand
GACGACGTCCAGACCGTCTGGGGCAATTACGACGTGTCGGATGAGATTATGGAGAAACTGGGCTGAAAATCTCCCCTCCCGTTTTCGGGAGGGGTCGGGGGTGGGCCCGCCCGCGCTCCCGATTTCCCACCCCAACCCCTCCCGCAAGCGGGAGGGGCTTCAAGTGATCATTCTCGGCCTTGACCCCGGCCTAGGCACGACCGGCTGGGGACTGATCTCTGCGGAAGGCAACCGGCTGTCGCATCTGGC
The DNA here is from genome assembly GCA_040398605.1 of Chakrabartia sp. Taxonomy (GTDB): domain Bacteria; phylum Pseudomonadota; class Alphaproteobacteria; order Sphingomonadales; family Sphingomonadaceae; genus Aquisediminimonas. Next base: position 12,691 of record JBBATT010000030.1, on the reverse strand, counting down.
GAACGGCCAGATTAAGACCAACCCCAAGCAGGCCCTGCCCGCGCGCCTGCTGGAGCTGGACCGCGCACTGACCGATCTTATGCTGTCCCACCGGCCAGATGGCGCAGCGGTGGAAGAAGTGTTCGTCAATTCCAATCCTCAATCGACCCTGAAGCTCGGGCAGGCGCGCGGCGTCATCCTGCTGGCGGCGGCGCGCACCGGGATGGATGTCGGCGAATATGCCGCCCGGCTCGTCAAAAAGGCTGTCGTCGGCGTCGGCAATGCTGACAAGGCACAGGTGCACGCCATGGTTTCCCGCTTGCTCCCCGGTGCCAAGATTGCGGGCAGTGATGCGGCGGATGCGTTGGCGGTTGCCATCACCCACGCGCATCATGTCGCCAGCGCGCGGCGACTGGGGTAGGATTGCAAGTCATCCCGTCACCCCAGCGAAGGCTGGGGTCTCCCTATGCCGAGATGCCAGCCTGCGCTGGCATGACGAAGAGGCACTCCCCTCTCGACTTGACCGTATGAGAACGGTTAAGGAACAAACATGATTGCCCGCTTGACCGGAACGCTCGTCGAAAGCGCCTCAGACCATGCCGTGCTCGACGTGAATGGCGTCGGCTATCTCGTGCTTGCCTCCAGCCGCACTTTGACGGCTATTGGCCCCATTGGCGGGCAGGTGATGCTGCTCACCGAATTGCAGGTGCGCGAAGATTCCATGACGCTGTTCGGGTTTGGAAATCCGGGGGAACGGGAATGGTTTCGTCTGCTCACCGGCGTGCAAGGCGTGGGCGGAAAGGTCGCCTTGTCGATCCTCTCAACGCTCGCGCCTGATGAACTGACACAGGCAGTTGCACGGCAGGATAAGGTGGCTGTCTCGCGCGCCAATGGCGTCGGCCCGAAACTTGCCGAACGCATCGTGCGCGAGCTGAAGGACAAGGTGGGCGGCGTTGCCCTTGGCCCAACGGGCGCCGCGCCTGTGGCAGCCACGGGCCACGCAGCCGACGCAGCCTCCGCGCTGACAGGTCTTGGCTTCAAGCCTGCCGAAGCCAACGCCGCTGTGGCCGCCGCAGAAGCTGAATTGGGCGATGGCGCAACACTCGACACGCTGGTCCGCATGGCACTTAAAAAGGCAGCAAAATGAAACGCATCCTCCTCTCGCTTCTTGGCCTGATCGCCGTCGCGCTGATCGGCTTGTTCATCTGGGGCTATGCGCCGGATACGGACCCCGTGGCCATGCGGGCCAAATACACCAACGCCGCCTCTCGCTTTGTTGAGGTAGAGCCGGGCCTCAAGGTCCATGTCCGCGTGGAGGGCAATCCCGCCGCTCCCGCGCTTCTCCTGCTCCACGGTTCCAATTCGTCGCTCCAAACTTGGGAGCCTTGGGTGGCGCGGCTCGGCAAGGACTATCGCATCATCAGTCTGGATCTGACCGGCCATGGCCTCACCGGCCCGCACCCAAAGCGCGATTACACTGTGGCAACGACGGTCGGCGTGGTCGATGCGGTCATGGCCAAGCTTGGCCTCAAAAGCTTCGCGCTGGCGGGCAATTCCATGGGCGGCTGGGTCAGCTGGAACTATGCGCTGGCGCATCCCGACAAGGTCTCCGCATTGATCCTTGTGGACGCAGCAGGCGCCCCCGACTCTGAGCCGACGGCCATCCCCATTGGCTTCAAACTTGCCCGCTCCCAAGCCCTGCGCCCTGTGCTCAAAGTCTTCACGCCCCGTGCCATCATCGCCAAGAGCCTTGACCAGACCATGTCCGTCAAAGCCCCGCTGACTGAGGCCGCCATTGACCGCTATTGGGAATTGCTGCGCTATCCCGGCAACCGTGAAGCAACAGGCGACCGGGGCGATGTGAAGCGGTCGCCCGCCACGCCTGAACAGATGAAGCGCCTGACCATGCCCACCCTCGTCATGTGGGGTGCCGAAGACAAGCTCATCCCCGTGCGCGCCGCCAACTGGTTTGCGGGCGCCATTCCGGGCGCGCAGAAGGTTATCTATCCCAAGGTCGGCCACATCCCGATGGAAGAAGTGCCAGACCAGTCGGCGTCGGACGTGCGGGCGTTTTTGGCTCAGGCGAAACAGTGACCGACAGCCCCCTCCTCACCCCTTTGCGCCGCCCCGAAGACGTGGACGCCGCCCTGCGCCCCAAGACGCTCGATGAGTTTGTCGGGCAGAAGGCGGCGCGCGAGAATCTGCGTGTCTTTGTCGAGGCGGCAAAGTCACGCGGGGATGCGTTGGACCATGTGTTGTTCTTCGGCCCACCGGGTCTTGGCAAGACAACGCTGGCGCAAATTGTGGCGAAGGAAATGGGCGTCGGCTTCCGCGCCACATCCGGCCCGGTCATCGCCAAGTCGGGTGATCTGGCCGCCTTGCTCACCAATTTGGAGGATGGCGACGTCCTCTTCATCGATGAAATTCACCGGCTCAATCCGGCCGTTGAAGAAGTGCTCTACCCCGCGATGGAAGACCGCGCGCTCGATCTGATGATCGGCGAAGGGCCATCGGCACGCTCGGTGCGGATTGATCTTCCCAAGTTCACGCTCGTTGGCGCCACCACGCGGCAAGGGCTGCTGACGACGCCGCTGCGCGACCGGTTCGGTATTCCCGTCCGCCTCAACTTCTACACGCATGATGAGCTGGAACAGGTCATTCGCCGCGCGGCAGGCTTGCTCGATCTTGGCATTGCCCCTGATGGCGAACATGAAATCGCCAAGCGCGCACGCGGCACGCCGCGCATCGCGGGGCGCCTGCTGCGGCGCGTGCGCGACTTTGCCAATGTCGCAGGCGAGCCGACCGTCACCGCAAAGATCGCCGATGCCGCGCTCAACCGGCTGGAGGTTGACGCGCTTGGCCTTGATGCGATGGACCGCCGCTACCTGACCATGATTGCCGACATTTATCGGGGTGGACCGGTCGGTGTTGAGGCTCTCGCCGCGGGTCTCTCCGAACCGCGCGATACGATTGAAGATGTCGTCGAACCCTATCTGCTCCAGCTTGGCCTCATTGCCCGCACGGCGCGGGGCCGCTGCCTCAACCCGCCCGGATGGAAGCATCTGGGCCTCAATCCGCCTGCCGGATCGCAAGACGGACTTTTCGACGGCAAATAGACCGCAACCAAAACGGCAGGGCGGGATTCATTTCCTATTCCACATGGTCTAAGGCCTTTAGAATGACGTCACACGATCCAGATGCGCCGCAGGCAGGCCGCTTTGTCGGGCGGGACCATCGGTTCCCGGTGCGCGTCTATTTTGAAGACACGGATTTTTCGGGCGTGGTCTATCACGCCTCTTATCTCCGCTTCATGGAACGGGCCCGATCTGACATGTTGCGGGTTGCAGGGATTGATCAGCGGACGGCGCATGACAGCGGCGAAGGTGTTTATGCGGTGGCCGAACTGACCATCAAATATCACCGCCCTGCGCGCTTCGATGATGCCTTGCTGATCGTCTCCACCGTGGAACAGGTGCGCGCAGCGAGCTGCCTGATTCAGCAGAGAGTCATGTTGGGGGATGAACTAAAGGCCGAGGCAAAAGTGCTGGCGGCCTTCCTCACCCCCGATGGACGCCCGCGCCGCCAGCCCCGCCCCTGGATCGACGCATTTGAACGCTTATTGCCCGAAGAGACCCAAACGAAATGAAGATGACCCTCGCCACCGAAGCCGCCAGCCTCTCTCCCGTCGCCCTGTTCCTTCAGGCGGATATCGTCGTAAAGCTCGTCATGCTCGGCCTTCTGGCCGCAAGCATCTGGACTTGGGCGATCATCGTGTCGCATTGGATGAAGATGCGCAAAGCATCCGAACAATCGATCGCCTTTGAGCGGGAGTTCTGGAAATCAGGCGACACGGAAGAGTTTGCCCGCCTGCACAAGGACAGCGATATCCCGACCGCGCGGATCTTTCAGGCAGGGATGTTCGAGTGGCGCCGCTCCACCGGCAAAGCCAACATCGATCGTGAGGGCACCCGCGCGCGCCTGGCCACCACCATGGGGGCTGCCATCGCCCATGAAGTGGACCGGCTGGGAGAAAAGCTGAACATCCTCGCAACCGTCGGCAGCGTCGCGCCATTTGTCGGGCTGTTCGGCACCGTCTGGGGCATTATGCGCAGCTTCTCGGCCATTGCGGCACAGCAGAATACGTCGCTTGCCGTCGTGGCGCCGGGCATTGCCGAAGCATTGTTTGCAACCGCCATCGGCCTGTTCGCGGCCATCCCCGCCGTCATCGCCTATAACCGCTTCGGCCATGGGCTAGACCGGATTGAGGCGCGGATGACGCGCTTTGCCGACACTTTCCACGCCACCCTCAGCCGGGAACTGGAAGCCTGAGCATGGGTCCCGTCCAATCCTCACGCGGCAGACGCAAACGCGCGCCAATGTCGGAGATCAACGTCACACCGCTCGTCGATGTGATGCTCGTTCTCCTCATCATCTTCATGGTGACGGCACCGTTGCTGGTGGCCGGTGTCCCCATCAACTTGCCCGACAGCCGCGCCAAGGCGCTCGACCAAGGCGAGAAGCCGGTGCAGATCTCGCTCGACACCGATGGCCGCCTGTTCATTGATACCAGGGAAGTCCGCCCCGCTGATTTGCCCGCGCGCCTTTCGGCCATCAAATCCAGCGGCGACGCGCAAGGCCCGCAAGTCTATCTGCGTGCTGACCGTGGCCTTGATTACGGCGAAGTGATGCGTGTGATGGGGGAGATCAACCGCGCCGGCCTCACCCGCGTCGCCCTCGTCACCACTGAAGATCAGGGCCAATAGCCCATGGATCGTGCCGACCGCGCAGGACTTGGCGTTGCCCTGATCGGGCACGTCCTGCTGTTCGGCGCGCTCTCCCTCAGCCTGTTGCAGACGAAGCCCAAGCTGCCGCCGATGAACCCCGCGATTGAGGTGGCGTTGGTTGATGCGAAGTCGCTTCAGACCGCAGCACCGGATGCCGTGAAAGAAGCCAGCGCACCACCCGCTGCGGCCGCCGCTCCCGCCGCACCGACGGCGGCGCCCGAACCCATCGCTGCACCGCCACCGCCCAAGCCGGTCCCGGCCCCTCCGCAGCCCAAGGCCATCGCCAAAACGCCTGTGAAAGCAGCCTTACAGCCGACACCTAAGCCCAAGTCCGCGGCTGCGCAGAAGGCCACGACGACGCCGCAGAAGAAACCAGCCGCGAACACACCGCCACGCACATCAAGGCTGGGCGGACTAGGGGCCGAACTCTCCCAAGCCGCGACCCGCGAGACTGACCGCCCCGGCACCGGCCGAGGAACCGCCGACAAGGGCAGCGGCACCCCTTCTGCCAAGACAGCCGCGCAACTGGAGGCGAGTTTCATCCAGGCGCTGTTCGTCCGAATCAAGAAATTCTGGCGCGCGCCCACCGGCGTTGATGCGGAGTTGCTGCGCAGCAACCTTGTCGTCACGCTCAACCGCGATGGGACGATTGGAACCGTTACGGTTCTTAGCCAGTCCGGCGAAAATGAGAATAATGCGAACCTAAAGGCGCTTCACGCCGAACGTGCAGTCAACGCCGTGCGCCGCGCCGCGCCCTTTGAACTCCCGCCCGAACATTATGCCATCTGGCAGTCGCTCGGCCCCATTACCTTCGACAAAAGGTTGAACTGAGATGCATAAACTTCCTTCCCTCCTCCTTTTTGCAGGCGCGCTGTTCTCCTCAACGGCAGCCTCTGCCCAGATCACCGGCACTGTCACCGATGAGACAGGCAACCAGTCCTTCGTCGTCGCCATCCCGCCCCTGACCACCCCTGACGATGTGGCAACGCCTGCGGGGCAGACGGCCGATCTCGGCCGCAAGGTCGCGGAGATTATCTCCAACGATCTGAACGCAACCGATGTCTTCACGCCCAAGGGTCCGGCGGGTCTACGTGGGATTTCCATGCCGGAAGTCACCGCGCCCGCCTTTGGCGAATGGGAAGGGATTGGTGCCGAAAACCTCGTCCACGGCTTTGTCCGCGCCAATACAGACGGCACGCTGATGGTCGGCTGCTACCTTTATGACGTCAGCCTGAAGTCCGAAATGGTCCGTCAGGGCTATGTGGTCGGGCCACGCGAATGGCGGCGCGCGGCGCATAAATGTGCGGATTCCATCTACTCCCGCCTGTCAGGCGAGAACCCCTTCTTTGACAGCCGCATCGCTTATATTGCGGAGACCGGGCCCAAGGGGAACCGCGTGAAGCGGCTCGCCATCATGGATTCGGACGGCGCCAATCACCGCTTCATCACCAACGGGCAGGCACTGGCGCTGACCCCGCGTTTCTCCCCCGATTACAAATCGATCGTTTATGTGTCTTACATTGAGCGGCGGGCGCGGGTTTATGTTTATGACGTCACCACTGGCCGCCAGCGGCTCGTGACGGAAAGTCCCAACCAAACCTTCAGCCCGCGCTGGTCACCTGATGGCACATCCATCCTCTATTCGATGAGCGTGGGCGGCAATACCGACCTGTATCGCGTGTCGTCTGCAGGTGGCGGAACCCCTATGCGCCTCACCAACACGCCTGCCATTGAAACAGGGGGCAGCTATTCCCCCGACGGGTCAAAGATCGTGTTCGAGAGTGACCGGTCCGGCAGCCAGCAAATCTACGTGATGAACGCCGACGGCACCGGTCAGCAGCGCATCAGCTTTGCAGGCGGCAATTATGCGACGCCAGAATGGAGCCCACGTGGCAACCTCATCGCCTTCACGCGCGTCGGCGGCGGTGCGTTCCGCGTGGGTGTGATGAGCCCGTCTGGCAGCGGCGAGAAGTTGTTGACCAACAGCTGGCAGGATGAAGCACCGACCTGGTCCCCCAATGGCCGCGTCATCCAATTCTTCCGCACCGCCCAAGGCTCGGGCAAGACGGCGGTGATGCAAGTCGACGTAACGGGCGCCAAAGAACGCAAGATCGACACCCCTGTTGACGGGTCAGACCCTTCATGGGGGCCCATCCTTCCGTAAGAGAACCAAGCCATATCAGCGCAGGTTTAGTGTGCCGAAGCATGACCAGCACTTGACCTGACTGCCCATTCCGCCAATTCTATGCGGGAACAGGTGGAACAATAACAGGAGACCCAAAATGAAAAGAAATAGTGCCACCGCCTTGCTGCTGGCCGTCAGCCTGATCGCTGTTGCCGGCTGCGCGAAGAAGCAAAAGCCCGAAGATCTGCCGCCGCCGCCCATTGGCGCCGAAGGCAATACAGGCGCTGTAACAACGCCCGCCGGACCAGCGCCGGGATCGCAGGCTGATTTTGTCGCCAGCATCTCTGCCGACCGCATCTATTTTGACACCGACAAGTCGGACGTCGACGCAGAAGATCAGGCCACTTTGGCAAGTCAGGCCACATGGCTGAAAAAATATCCCAACACCCGCGCTGCCATTGAAGGCCATGCCGATGAGCGTGGAACGCGAGATTACAACATCGCATTGGGTGCGCGCCGCGCAAATTCCGCAAAGAACGCGCTCGCGGCGATGGGCATTGATGCGGCCCGCATTTCAACCGTCAGCTATGGTAAGGAACGCCCTGACGCGCTGGGATCAACAGAGGCTGATTGGGCGCGGAATCGCCGTGCGGTGACGGTGACTGTTCAATAAGGTCACCCACAGCGCTCAGTCTGAGCGCATGTGGATCGAGAAAGAAGAAGGCCCCCGCAGGACGCGTCCAGCGGGGGCCCTTTTCTTATGCGCGAACGGCAATTAGCCGACGCGCGTGCCCGACAGCGGGAAGGAACCGAACGCGCCGGCCTTGACCGAACCGGTTACCGTGTCGCCATCGACAGTGGCCGAGCCTTCAAGTGTCATCGGCATGGGAACCGTCATCTTCATCGACCAGGTCAGCGTGTTGCCGTCCACCTTACCGTCGGTGATATCGGCCGAGCCCTGCGGGCCCGAATTGGTGCCGGTCCAGCTTGTGCCATCTTCACCGGGGTTCACGACGATCGTCGACTTCTGGTCGCCGAGGGGCGATTTGACAACGCATTCATATGTGCCTGCAACGCTCATTCTACTCTCCTTCATGCCACGGGGGTCAATTTCCGCCCGCCTGAGGCATTAAGTCGACTGGAAGACCAAGTTTTTCAAGCTGTGGACGAACAATTTTCGCATCGCCGACCACGACCCACAACATTTGGTCCGGTTTTAGAACCGCCCGAATGGACGCATCAAGCTGCGCGCGTGTCATGCCGCGATACCGTGACGCTAGGGAATCGTAGAAATCATCCGTCCGTCCGAAGAGCGCATTGCGTTGCAGCGCGCCGAGCACGGCGCCCGACGTTTCGTAGCTGCCGGGCAGTTCAAGGATGTTGCCATTGATGATCCGCGCCCGTTCTTCCTCGGTTATCCCCTTGGTTGAAAGAAATTCAGTCATGTCCGCCTTGATTTCGGCAATTGATTCGCCCGTCCTGTCCGCCTGTACCGGCGCCAGAACGATATAGGGCACATCGCCTGCCACGCGATTGATGGAGGCGCGCACACCGTAAGACCAGCCTTTGGTTTCCCGCAAATTGGTGTTGATCCGCGACAGGAAGTCTGCGCCCAGCGCCTGATTGGCGGTGACCAGCGTTTCCAGTTCGTCCGTGCCCTTTTTCGGCAGAACTTGACCACCCAAAATATACGACTGCGGTGACCCCGACCGGTCGATAAGGACAATGCGCGGCGCGGCGGGCGCGATGGTCCCGCCCGATGGCTTTGTCCCCGCCAGCCCTTGCGCCGTCCAGCGGCCGAACTGCACATCCAGCGCCTTGGTGATTTTGCCAAGCGGCTGATCACTGACGACAAACAGCGTCGCCTTTTCGGGGCGCATCCATGCGCTGTGGAACGCCACAAGATCATCGCGCGTCAGCTTCTGCACACTGTCAGCATTGCCGGAACCGGTGAACGACACCCCATAAGGATGCGCTGACCCGTAGAGCAAAGGCGGCAAGGTACGCAGCGCAATGCTTTGCGGGTTCTTCAGTTCAGACTGGATGCGGGCCAGCTGCTGGTCCCGAAGACGCGCCACTTCCGCAGGCACGAAGTCCGGCTTCAAAACCACATCGCCGAACAAGGCGAGTGAGGGCGCAAGGTTGGCCGACAGCGCGGTGAGGCTCACCGACGTCCGGTCGAGCGACGCGCCAATATCAATCTCAGCCCCGAGCCGTTCCTGTTCTTCCGCGATCTGGACGGAGGTCCGCCCTGCCGCCCCTTCATCGAGCAGCGAGAGCATGAGCGATTGTGTCCCCTGCTTGTCGCGCGGGTCCGCAACATTGCCGACATCAAAGCTCATCGCGATCTGCGTCATCGGTACAGCGGTGCGGCGGACATAGACGATGGGAATGCCGTTGGAGAGTTTGGACCGCTGGATATCGGGGAAGTCCAGATCAGCAATCCCACCAACAGCCGGCGGTGTGATGGTTGGCGCGGGCAGCGCTTCTACAGCCTCAGGCGTATCAGACTCCACAAGAGGTGCTGATTTCGGGCGTGCTTCGGCATAGGCCTCGCGGTCACCAGGCTCCACTGTCAGTGCATAAACAGGCCGCGTCAGCCATGTCTGCATCGCGCGGATCACTTCGGCCGGCTTGATGGTGGCAAGTGCGTTCAGCTCTTTCTTATAGGCGTTGCTGTCCCCCAAATAGAGTTCGCCCTCAGCGAGCTTCACCGCCTTGCCGCTGAAATCACCAACCTGTTCCAGCCCTTCAATCGTTGAGGAGACGGCCTGTGTCGCCACGCGGCGCACTTCGTCCTCGGTCGGCCCGGTCTTGATGAAATCGCCGACCAATTGGTCGAGCCGTTTGGCGAGCACAGCGGGCTCCACGCCCGGGCGAACATCGGCCGACACCGTGACCCAACCCAGTTGCGCGCCTTCCGAATAATAAGCCGACACACCGACGGCGAGCTTTTCATCGCGCACCAAGGCATTGTCGAGGCGGGAGCTGGAAAGCCCTCCCAAAACATGCGCGCCGACCCGCAGGCCAACCGCATCCGGATTGTCGATGCCGGGCACCGCCCAATAGCGATAAAGCCGCGTTGTCGCGACACGGTCCTTCATCACTTCGGACTTGGGCGCGTCGAGCGTGGGGATTGGCACCGCAATCTTCGCCTGCTTTGGTCCTGCCGAAATGCCGCCGAACCATTTCTCGACAAGCGACCGAGCGGTCTTCACATCAATGTCACCGGCCAGCACAAGGACGGCATTGTTCGGGCCATAATGCTGGCGGAACCAGTCCTTCACATCTTCAAGGCTGGCCGCATCAAGGTCTGCCATCGATCCGATGACGGAGTGGCCATAGGGATGGGCCTCCGGCAGCGTGCCCTTCAGCTGCGCATATTGGACAAGGCCATAAGGCTGGTTGTCGCGCTGGCGCTTTTCATTCTGGACGACGCCAATCTGATTGGTCAGCTTCTCCTGCGTCACCGCCCCCAGCAAATGCCCCATCCGGTCGCTTTCAAGGAACAATGCCCGTTCCAGAGCGCCTGTTGGCACCGTCTGGAAATAGTTCGTGCGGTCAAACCATGTCGTGCCGTTCAGGTCAGTCGCGCCCAAGGCCTGCATCGGCGCGAAGTAATCGCCCGGGGCATTTTCAGAGCCATTGAACATCAAATGCTCAAACAAATGGGCAAAGCCTGTCTTGCCCTTGGGTTCATGCTTGGAGCCGACATCATACCACATCGAGACCGCGACCACGGGCGCCTTGCGGTCGGTATGGACAATGACGCGCAGGCCATTTGGCAAAGTGAACTTTTCATGCGGGATGTTCACTTGTTTGATCAACTTGGCGACCGGCACCGGCGCTTGCACCTTCTGGGCATGCGCCGGGGCGATGGTGATGGCCATTGCAAGAGCGATGCTCGAAATCGAAATGGACCGCATGAAACCTTTGTTCACAAACACACCTTTCTGTGTGGGGCGATGGGTGAGCCTCCGTTCATCATCACGGGCGATGAACGGAGGCTGACCGCTTATACTAGGGTCTATAGCGCCGCTCTGCATGGCGCACAGCATCTGCCCATTCAAAATGCACGGGCTTGAATTTTTGCGCGGCAAAAAGGGCCATCTGGTCAGTATAATGGGGCGACTGGGGCCGGTTGGTCGCCGACCCATAAGGCTGGATCGATTCTGAGGTCACCTTCCCATCCTTGTCCCACTGCATGAGCATGATGAAACTGTCGCCATGGCGGACGCGCAGCTTTCCATCGCCTTGCTCCTTGTCCCATGCCGTCGTCGCACGCAGCGTATCCGCGCCGCCAAGCATCGGCAAATCAACCGTCCCGCGACGGAGACGCTGGACGTCGGCAAGGGGCGGATCAATCCGGCCGAACCGGTCGCGCAAATCGTCGGCCGCTTCTTTCAGCGCTTCTTGCGGATTGGGCAGGGCTTCCCGCCGCCACTTCTTCATCATGGCCGTTCGGATCAGGCCTTCGGCGAGCGCATCGGCGCTTCCCTTCCCGTCGCTCGTCCAATCCCAGGTCGCGAGCAGCTTCTGCGCCGCCTGCAAGGCGGGATCATCAGATACCGGGGCGGACAGCACCTGCAGCATCCAACCCCCGACCCAGCCGTCGCGGGCATAGCCTTTATCAAACTTGATCTCGAGAAGACGCTCCGGCGTGATTTTGTCAGCAGTCGACAGAAGCGCCACGGAGCGCACACCCCGATTTGTCATGTCCCGCTCAATCCCCAACAGCGGCGAGAAATCCGCCGGGTTCAGCTCTGACCCTGGCCCCGCCGCGAGGAAAGGCGTGTTGTTTGAATTGAAAACAAAGCCGCTCTTCGGGTTCACAACCTTAGGGTAGCCGGAAAAGGGAACCGATGACGTCCATATATTGCGTGACGTATCGCCCGGCAGCACCTTGGTATAATCAAATCCCGGCTTTCGCTGCGGGAAGAGCGCGTTGTAAATATACGCAATGCGGCCCGTTTTATCTGCGTAGATAAAATTGGTTGCAGGCACGCCGCCAATCGACATGGACCGGGTCCACTCCTCCCAGGTCTGCGCCTTGGTGTTGCGGTAATATTGCTCGACTGCCTTTGCGTTGTCGATACCGGCATAGCGGATGGCAAAGCTGCCCGCCTTGTTGCGGATGACCGGACCGTGGACAGACCGATAGATCGTCTTGGGGATGGGCAAGGTGAACGGGCCAAAGCGCACCGCAAGCCAGATGCGCTTTTCCTCCAGCGGCACCCATTTGCCATCCATCCGGTAATGTGTGCCCGCGTCATCCAGCACCAACTTATAGACGTCGATTAGATCGGGCCGGTTGACGGTATTCGTCCAGCCGAGGTTTCGGTTGTGACCCATCAGGACGAACGGCGATCCCGGAAACAGAGCACCCGCCATGTCCAGCCCCTCGCCTGAATGGACGACCGCCTCATACCAGGCCACTTGCCCTTCGTAAGGCTGGTGCGAGTTTGAGATGAGCCAGGTCTTGCCATCGGCCATTTTGGACGGGGCCAGCGCGAAGGCATTCGACCCATTAAGGCTCGGCTCCCGCCCAATGGGCGTCATGGGAAGGGCGCCCTCGCGCGGGGCCGGTTTGTCGCCGACGAGCGCGCCGATCACATTGTCCAAACCATAGAAAAACGGCGCGCGCAGGACAAAGCCCGTCACCACATCTTCACCCGTCACGGGAAAGAGCTTGGCCAGCTTCAGCTCAGACCGGTGCTTGTCCGCATAGTGGTTGAGCCCGGCTGCATAGCCTTCAACAACGCGCCGGACTTCGGGCGAGAGCGTCGGATAAGCGCGATGGGCG
>JBBATT010000029.1:0-13038 GCA_040398605.1 Chakrabartia sp. | reverse complement strand
TGAAGATGCTGCTTCAGGTGCACGACGAACTCGTCTTTGAACTGCCCGAAGGCGACGTGGCGGCCGCCAGCAAGGTGATCGAACGCGTCATGGCCGAGGCTGCCGAACCGCTGGTCAAACTGGATGTCCCACTTGGTGTCGAAATCGGCACCGGCAAAAACTGGGGCACAGCACATTGACGCTTCCCGCTCCTGGACAGGGGCCCGCCCCTGAACAGGGCGACGATATCAAGGCCCTCGCCAAGGGAGGCCGGACGAACGTAGCGGGCTTTTTCTTCCGCCTTCTGGCACGCATCCCTTTTCTCATCATCGGCGGGCAATGGTATGGGGCAGAGGCTTTGGGACGGCTGGCCTACGCCATCGTCATTGTAGAGTTTGCAGCGCAAATCGCCACGCTTGGCCTAAAGCGGGGGCTGGCGCTGCATCTGTCCGGTGAGGGCAGAGAAAACGGCGCGTGGGACGGCCTTGTCATCGTCCTGCTCGCGACTCTCCCGCTGACGATCCTGCTGATGTGGGTCCCCGAAATCATGTTCCCGAACAGCCAGATCAATGGGCTCGACAATCTTTTGCCGCTCATCATTCCAGCCTTGGCCGCATCTGACCTGATGCTCGCGGCACTTGCTTATCGCTTTGATGTCGCCTCGACAGTGCGCGCCCGCGCCGTGATCGAGCCTTGGACAATCAGCATCGCCGCCTTTGCGCTGGCCTGGAGCCAGCCGAGGGACGGCCTGCTGATCGCTTATGCCCTGTCGATGGCGGCGGCCCTCATCGCCTCGCTTATCCCGTTTATTCGGACAATCGGACTACCAAAGAACTGGAAACCCCGTCCCCGTGAGCTTTGGGACCTGACACGGCGCAATATCCCCTTGGCCGCCGCAGACGCCATTGAATGGGGGTCACGCAGGCTGGACCTTGCCCTGCTGGGGCTGTTTGTCTCCCCTGCCACCGTCGGCATCTATTGGGTCGCGCAGCAAGTCGCCTCGCTCCCGCAAAAGCTGAAAACCAGCTTTGATCCTGTGCTCGGCCCGGTCATCACGCGTCGGCTGGAGGAAAAGAACCTGCCCGCCATTGCCACACAGGTGAGCCAGGTCGGCTTCTGGATCTTGGCGGCACAAGTTGGCGTGGCCTTTGCCCTTGGCATTCCAGCGGAGGGGATTTTGGGGCTTGTCGGACCCGGCGGCGGCTTCGTGGCGGGCACGGGTGCGCTCACATTCCTGCTGTTGGCTGAAGTCGTCGCCTCGCTCGCCGTCGTGAGTGAAGCCGCACTTGTTTACATTGCGCGCCACCGCAATATGCTCATTTCGCTTGGGATGATTACCGTTCAGGCGATTGCCTCCGTCGCCATCCTGTTCGTCATGCAGCGCGAAGGGGTGAGCGAAGCTTGGATGGCCGCAGGTGTCGCCATTGGGCTGTGCATCGCCCTTGCCATCAGTTCCGTCATCAAATCACGCCTTGCCAGCCGCTTGCTCGGCGCGCCCGTTTCGGTGTGGCGTTGGTCGATCGTCTGGGCGGCCGCCGGCGCCGTGTTCGTCGGGCAAATTTTCATCCGTCTGCCCGAATGGGTGGAACTTGCCTTTGGCATCCCGGCCATTCTCGCCGTCTATGGCTGGCTGCTTTGGAAACGCGGCTTCCGTGAAGAAGACCGCGTCCTGTTCCGCAAAATGGCGTGATCATCCGACCGGCAGAACAAGAGCACCCATCGTCATTGCGAGGAGCATAGCGACGCTGCAATCCAGACTTCGTCGAGCAGTTGGATTGCCGCGCTCCGCTCGCAATGACGGCTTCGCTTCAAACGAATGCCACTGGGCTCAAGCTCAGTGCCGGAAGTGACGCATTCCGGTGAAGACCATCGCCAGACCTGCTTCGTCTGCCGCCGCAATCACCTCGTCATCGCGCATCGATCCGCCCGGCTGGATAACTGACGTCGCACCGGCTTCAACCGCGGCCAGCAGGCCATCGGCGAACGGGAAGAACGCGTCAGAGGCGACCGCGCTGCCGACGGTCTTGGGTCCAGCCCAGCCATAGGTCTCTGCCGCTTCCTTCGCTTTGATCGCAGCAATGCGCGCGGAATCCCGGCGGTTCATCTGGCCAGCACCAATGCCCGCAGTCACGCCGTCCTTGGCGTAAACAATCGCATTTGATTTGGTGTGCTTGGCGACTGTCCAGGCGAAGAGGCAATCATCGAGTTCCTGCGCGCTCGGCTGGCGCTTGGTGACGACCTTCAGCATGTCACGCGTGACTGTGCCATTGTCGCGGCTCTGAACCAGATATCCACCCGCGATATTCTTGATGTTGAGCCCGCCCCGCGCCGGATCAGGAAGATCGCCTGTGATGAGCAGCCGCAAATTCTTCTTCTTGGCGAACACTGCGCGGGCGGCATCATCCGCACCGGGGGCTGCCACGACTTCGGTGAAGATGCCGGAAATTGCTTCTGCCGTCGGCCCATCGAGCGGACGGTTGCAGGCGATGATGCCACCAAAGGCCGACACAGAGTCGCATTCCATTGCGTTCTGATAGGCTTCGATCAACGTCGGGCCGGTCGCCACACCGCAGGGGTTGGCGTGCTTGACGATCACGACGGTCGGCGGGCCGTTGCGGAACTCGCTGACGAGTTCCAGCGCTGCATCCGCATCATTGTAGTTATTGTAGCTCAACTCCTTACCCTGAACCTGCTCCGCCTGCGCGATGCCAGTGCCATGCGGACCATTGGGAATATAGAGCGCTGCCTTTTGGTGCGGGTTTTCCCCGTAGCGCAACTCTTCCTGCTTGTTGGCCGTTACGGCGAGCATATCCGGGAAGGCCTGTTGCTGGTCGGCAAAGGCGAACCACTGGCTGATCATCGCATCATAAGCCGCTGTTGCCGAATAAGCTTTGGCCGCAAGACGCCGCCGGAAATCATAGTCAGTCGCACCGTCATTGCCGTCCATTGCAGCGATGAGCTCGGCATAGTCGGCAGGGTCCGTCACAATCGCGACCGAGGCATGGTTCTTCGCTGCGGACCGCACCATGGATGGGCCACCAATGTCGATATTCTCGATGATTTCGTCCCGATCTGCGCCCTTGGCGACAGTCTGGGCAAAGGGATAGAGGTTGACGACAACCAGATCGATGGCGCCAATCTCATGCTCGTTCATAGAGGCCACATGGTCAGGATTGTCGCGCACCGCCAGCAGGCCGCCATGGACCTTGGGGTGCAGCGTCTTTACGCGGCCATCCATCATTTCGGGGAAGCCGGTCAGATCGGAAATGTCCATCACGACGAGGCCCGCATCGCGCAGCGCCTTGGCCGTACCCCCGGTCGACACCAGCTCCACACCGTGGCGTGACAGGGCGGCACCCAGTTCCGAAAGCCCGGCCTTATCGGACACGGAAAGGAGTGCCCGCTTAATCTTCATAGTCGTCATGTCGTTCTTTTTCCGTCGTTATCCGGCGCGTCGAAACGCCCAACTTACCGAAGCGCCGCCTGCTGGCACTTCGCCTGAAATCACCAATTGCTGCGTCGCCCGAAGGCGGCCATTGCCGTCCACCCAAAGGCTGTCATCAATGACAAGTGCCCCGCCATGGCTACGGAACTGCCACAATGCGCCTTCCGAAATCCGCAATAATGCGCCGTTTCCGTCCGCCGTCGGGCTGACTTCGACGTCCGGCCCAAGATGGAAGCGGACCGCAAAGGTCGCTGCCTGTCCCTTGCGGCGAACTTCCGCCGGAACGAGCACATCATCCCCCCGAATTTCGCGTCCATCCGGCCCGATGGTCATGCTGCGCCGGTGCACGAAACCATAGCGGCGGGCATAGCCGTCATGGCTCGCCTCAATCCGGCTGCCAATTTCGGCCTCTTGCCGGTCCAGCTCTACCTCATCCACGCCTTTGCCCAGCGACCCATCTGCATGGACCGATGTGGAGTTACTGTCGGACAAGGTCAGCGTTGAATGCGCAGCCGTTGTGCGGAGGCCCTGTGCGAGAACCGGTGTCATACCTGCCCCGCCTGCGCGTGCGCCGCCGCAATTAACGACAAGGCGATGTGTTGCGTCTGAAATCTCAATGGCCAATGTTGAAGCGCAGCCCGTTTCAACCAAGCGGCTGACGGGCGGCGGTGCGGCATCCATCACGATGATCGTGTCGCCCGCGCTGATCCGCTGATAGCCCCAATCCCGCGCCTGACGCATCGGCCGGGCCCTGATGCCGCTGCCAAGCAGGATCACGTCCATATCGGCCTTGGAGAGCGGCAGACCACCCTGCCAGCTGGACAGAGCGCCATCTCCCATGATCACTCCCTGAAGCGCTGGGACAGCTTTGGCCAGCACCTCGCCAACCAAGGCGTCTGGCTGAGCACGCCGCGCGTCATATGCTTTGATGAGCATGGACAGCGTCACAATGCCATCTGCGAGCGCATTGGGCGACCGACAGACCGAGCCGCCATCATAAGTGAAGGCACCCGCAAGAGCCTTTTGCAGCCCTGTTTCTCCAAAGGAACGCCGCGCTTCGCCACCCGGCATTAGCAGTCCGGCTGCGATCACCCCCGCCCAAGCGTGAACGCGCGGAATGCCAATCGGCGTCCGGTCTGCCACACGATCCAGATGGCGGGCCGTGCGGGCAAGCGTGTTGAGCACGCTGGACCGATAAACAAGATCCGTGCTCGACAGGATCAGCGGCGCGTGCGCCGCCCAATTGAGCACCCGCTTTCCAGCCAGATCTCCGCGCCAGGCGGCATCGGTGACATTGTCAGCATTGGCGGAAAGCCAGGCGCGCATCAGATATTCAGCAATCGGGGCGGCAATGTCGCGGTTCTTGGCCGCTGCCAAATCCCGCAACCACGCAAAGCTGTGCATATAGTCAGAAAAGCCGCGCGACCAATTGGCGCCTGCAAAGTTGCAGCCTTCAATATCCTGCGTTTCCCCACGCCACCGGATGGTGCCCTCAAGCATGGCCAAGCCGCGTTCGGGATCTCCGAGCACCGGATCTTCGGGGACGGTGAGCAACTTGAGCGGATAGCGGCCGCGCAGTTTGAAGGCGTGAATGGGGGTCCGCCAGGTCAGCCGGTAAAACTGGTTGAGCAATCGTTCGCCCAGCGAAGAGCCGGACGCGGCACGCGCACGCACAAGGCGTTTGCCGGATTCAATCGTGTCAGAGGTATCCGGCGTGTCGCCGCTCATTGGCCGCGCAGTCTCGCAATATTGGCCGCATAAGCGTCCGGGCCGCCCTTGAAGGTCGCGGTGCCCGCCACAAGGACATCGGCCCCGGCTTCAATGACACGTGGCGCTGTATTGGCATCCACGCCGCCATCCACCTGCAGGCGAATATCCAATCCCATTTTGTCGATATTCTTGCGGATGGCCTCAATCTTGCGGAGCTGGCTTTCGATAAAGCTTTGCCCGCCAAAGCCGGGGTTAACGCTCATCACGAGGATGAGGTCGATATCCTCATACATGTAATCCAGCATCTTGGCGGGTGTCGCAGGATTGAGCGAAACGCCGGCCTTCTTCCCCAATGCCTTAATGCGCTGCACCGTGCGGTGAAGGTGCGGACCGGCTTCCTGATGCACCGTGATATAATCAGATCCGGCCTCTGCAAAGGCATCCAGCATGGGATCAACCGGCGTGATCATCAGATGCACGTCCATCACCTTTTGCGTGTGTGGGCGCAGCGCCTTTACCACCATGGGGCCAATCGTGATGTTGGGCACGAAATGGCCGTCCATCACATCGACATGAATCCAATCTGCCCCTGCGGCATCAATGGCACGAACCTCTTCCCCCAAACGGGCGAAGTCAGCGGAGAGAATCGACGGAGCGATGAGAACAGAATGAGTCATTAAGTCGAGGCCTTAGTAGGCAGCGCCGTGACGGGCAAGGCGAGTCACGCCCTCTTGAAGCGCGCGATGAAGAACCCGTCGCGCCCCTGCCCCGGCAGAACGCGCAGCCAGCCTTCTGGCGATGCCTGAAGGCCGCCAAAAAGCTCTTCCATTTCAATCGGATCAACTGAGAGGCCCCATGCCTTTGCCTGCGCCGCAACGTCCTCGCCTTCGGGCCGTTCCAGACTGCACGTCGCATACACAATGCGACCTCCGGGCTTCAACCAGCCTGCCGCGCGTTCCAGCATTTTGGCTTGTATCTCAGCAAGTTGCGCAATGTCCTTGGGGCGGATGCGATGAAGGACATCGGGGTGACGCGCAAAAATGCCGGTCGCGCTGCAGGGGGCATCGAGCAAGATCCCATCGACCGGCTCTTTGGGTTCCCATTGCAAAACATCGCCCACCACAAGATCAGCAGAAAGCTCTGTTCTTGCGAGGTTTTCGCGCAGTCGGTCCAGACGGGCCGCCTCCCGCTCCACACCAATCACAGCCCAGCCGGACGCTGCAAGTTGCATCGTCTTGCCCCCCGGTGCGGCACACAAATCCAGCACCGTCCGGCCGTCGCCTGCGCCCAGCAATCGCGCAGGAATGGAGGCTGCGATATTTTGAACCCACCATTCGCCTTCGGCAAAACCGGGGAGCTCGGTAATCGCCCGATCCCGACTGATGCGGACATGGCCGGGGGCGAGTGATTCGCCCCCCAGCTTTTCCGCCCATTCGTCTGTCGCCTCGGCTGCGCGCAGCGTGAGATCAATCGCCGGTTGCTCGGCCAGCACTTCTGAGGCGGCACCCAACATCGCATGTCCCCAAGCTTCTCCCCAGCGCTGCTCAACAGCGGGGAGGAGCATCGGCACTTTGCGCAATTGCGCACCTTGCCGGAACAGCGTGCCCAACACACCGTGCACCAGCCGCTTTGGCCCTCCCTCCACAAGCGGCAGCGCGGTCGCCACAGCGGCATGTTGCGGGGTACCGAGGATCAACGCCTGCACCAGCGCGATCCGCAGGACCATGCGCGCTTTGGAATCATCCGGCAGCCGCTGCTTGGTTGCGCCGTCAATGAGATCATCCAGATCGGGCAGGCGGCGCAAAGCTTCCGACGCGATGGCATGCGCCAGCGCGCGATCCGCGGGGTTGTCGATGCCGCGCGTGGCGGCGTTCAGCGCGTTTTCAAGCGGTTGTCCGCGACGCAAAACAGCGTCAAGCAATTGGAGCGCCGCACGACGTGCGGGAAGGCCTTGGATATCTGTCATCCCCCGCCCTAGCGCGGGCGCACCGCCTTGTCAGCCCAATGGATCAAGGACGCCATTTTGCTTGGCTGCCCATTTGGTCTGCCAAGTCGCTGCGCGCTATGTTAAGAGGACGGCTTAGACATCTTGTCACGACTTGAGATTAAGGGACTGCCGCCATGGGAAACCGCCCCGCTCATGTGAAGCCACCGGCGCATCTTTCCAAAAGCCCGCCTTTGCCGCAGCCGGAGCCGGTGATTGAGAAGACGGCGACCGAGGATCCGCTGGGCCTCAACCCTGTCCGCTACGGTGACTGGACCTTGAAGGGGATCGCAGTCGACTTTTGATTAGGCCGCGCCCTCGCCCTTAAGGGGGCGGGAGAGCAATGACGCGACAACCTCATGGATGTCTGCATCCTTGAGCAGCGCGCACACCGCGTCGACGATTGGCATCTCCACGCCGGCCGCCAAGGCAGCCTGTTGCAGCACAGGCGCTGTGTAGGCCCCTTCTGCCACGGTCTTGCGATCAGCGAGCAGCGACGCGGCGCTCTGCCCCTCGCCCAGTCCTTTGCCGAGCGAGAAGTTGCGCGAACTGGTCGATGAGCAGGTAAGGACAAGATCACCCAGCCCCGACAGACCGGCCAGCGTTTCCGTCTGCGCGCCGCGGGCGAGGCCAAAGCGGGTCATCTCCGCAAATCCACGTGCAATAAGGGCCGCCCGCGCATTCTGGCCGAGCCCCGCCCCTTCCACGACGCCACAAGCAATGGCGAGCACGTTTTTCACCGCGCCGCCAATTTCCGCGCCGACAACATCCTGCGAGACATAGGGCCGGAAATGCGGTCGCGCGATGCGCGCGGCAAGTTGTTGACCGATGGCCGCATCTTCGCAGGCCAACGTAATGGCCGTTGGCAGGCCTTGCGCGACTTCATGGGCGAATGTCGGGCCGGACAGGACGGCAATCGCCGCATCCGGGCAGCATTGTGCCGCAACCTCGGACATCAGCATTTGCGTCTCCGCCTCAATGCCTTTCGCGCAAAGAACCAACGGACGGGTGCCCACCGGCGAGTTCACGAGCACCGCGCGCATGTGCTGCGCCGGAGTGACGACCAGAAGGGCGTCGCACGGCGCCAAGTCTGCCAGATCACCCGTCGCCACGATATGGTCGGAGAGGGAAACGCCTTTAAGGAAGCTCGTATTCTCACGCGATGCATTGATCGACGCCACGACATCGGCCTCGCGCGCCCACAGGACCACATCATCTCCGCCAGCGGCCGCGACCTGCGCGAGCGCCGTACCCCAAGCCCCGCCACCGATGACCCCGAGCTTCATGCCTTTACTCCTGCGCCACGGACCGTTTCCGCATCCGGATCAAGCGGCCAGCGGGGCCGCGCGATGACGTCCAGCGGGTCAGTTAGGCCCAATGCGAACCGTTCCGCACCCGCCCAACCGATCATTGCCGCATTGTCGGTGCAAAGCCAGAGCGGCGGGGCAAAGAAGGGGAGGCCATTGGCTGCGGCCAGCGCCTCAAGCGCAGACCGGATCGCCTGATTGGCCGCCACACCACCGGCCACGACCAAGGCCGTCGCCCCATGCGCCCGGTGAATAGCGCGCTTTGTGCGGTCGACCAGACAATCAACGACGGCCTGCTGAAAGCTTGCAGCAATGTCTTCCGGCTTGTGGATGCCCGCGTCGCGTGCGCGCAGGACGGCGCTTTTCAAGCCGGCAAAGGAGAAATGCGGCTCGGCTGTGCCAACGAGCGGACGCGGCAGGGGCACAGCCTTGGCATTGCCCTGTCGTGCCGCCGCCTCCACGGCGGGGCCGCCGGGAAAGCCGAGCTTCAAAAGCTTCGCCGTCTTGTCGAACGCTTCCCCCGCCGCATCGTCAATTGTTGTTGCAAGGCGGCGATATTGGCCGACGCCTTCCACCAACAGCAATTGGCAATGTCCGCCGGAGACGAGCAGGAGCAGATAAGGAAATTCCAGCGCCGGATCGGCGAGGCGCGGGCTCAGCGCATGGCCTTCCAGATGGTTGACGGCGATGAGCGGCTTGCCAGCGGCATGTGCCAAGGCCTTGCCTGTCACCAGACCGACCATGACGCCGCCGATCAGGCCCGGCCCGGCGGTCGCGGCGATGGCATCGACGTCTTTGAGCGCGACACCTGCCTCATCCAGCGCCTGTTCGATAAGAGAGGCGAGAACGTCGACATGCGCGCGCGCCGCGATCTCCGGCACGACGCCGCCAAAGGGCCGGTGCGCAGCTTCCTGCGTCGCCAATTTGTGCGCCAGAACGACCCGATCACTCGTGACGAGCGCCGCTGCTGTTTCGTCGCAACTGGATTCAAGGCCAAGGATGATTGCCATTGGCCTTCCCTCTAGCCCCACACGCCGCTAGCACAAGCGCCGCCATGACAGACCAGCCCCTAAAACTCGGCACACGCGCCTCTCCCCTCGCCCTCGCCCAAGCCCATTTGGTGCGCGATGCCCTGTTAAAGGCGCATGGATGGGACGAGTCGCGCGTCGAAATCGTCGCCATGACCGCCAGTGGCGACCGTATTCTTGACCGGCCTCTAGCAGACGTCGGCGGAAAGGCCTTGTGGACGAAGGAGCTGGATCGCGCTTTGTTTGAAGGCGATATCGATTTCGCGGTCCATTCGATGAAGGATGTCGAAACCATCCGTCCGCCCGAACTCGCCATCGTGGCCATGCTGCCGCGCGCAGATGTGCGTGACCGGCTGATCGGCGCGGCCAGCATTAATGCGCTGCCGCAGAGCGCGCGTGTCGGCACCAGTTCCCCCCGGCGCCGTGCCCAGTTGCGGCGTTTGCGCCCCGACCTGAACATCGTCCTGTTCCGCGGTAATGTGGCCACCCGCCTTGCCAAGCTGGACGCGGGAGAGGCCGATGCCACCTTGCTCGCAGCAGCAGGGCTGGACCGGCTGGGTCAACACAATGTGGGCGTCGCCATTGCTGAAGACGAAATGCTGCCCGCGCCAGCCCAAGGGGCCGTCGGCATAGAAATCCTTGGCAACAATACGCGGGTTCGCACCTTGCTTGATCCGATCAACGACGCGGAGACCTTTACCTGCGTCTTGGCGGAACGGGCCTTCCTCGCCACTTTAAGCGCCGATTGTCACTCGCCCGTTGCCGCTCAAGCACGGCTTGTTGACGGGAAGCTGCACATCCGAGGAGAAATCCTCACTGAAGATGGGTCGATGCGCGAACACGGCGCATCGGACAATCCCGCAACGCTCGCTCAAGCGCTGCTCGACCGCGCGCCACCGCGCTTGCGGGCCATCTTTGGATGAAACCCCTGCTCGTCTTGCGGCCCCAACCGGGAGCGGATGAGACAGCGCGGCGTGCGGTTGCGCAAGGTTTGGCGCCCTTGGTGATCCCGATGTTTGAGGTGCAGGCCGTGCCGTGGTCGGTGGACCCGACCATACCCTATGATGCAGTCTTCATAACAAGCTCTAACGGATTGAAATTTGTAGATAATAATCTGAATTCATTGAAAGATTTACCCATTCTCTGCGTCGGCGTAGCGACGGCAGAAGCGGCACGACGGGCGGGCCTAAGCGATGTTGTCGCGGGCACGGAAGGCGCCGCAGCGCTGGCGGACCTCGCCGCAGCCTTGGGGTATCACCATCTTCTCTGGCTGGCCGGAGAGCCGCATATATCCATCAGCCATCCAGACCTCATATTTGATGTGAAAATTGTCTATAAAACTGTTGAATTAGATATTGATTCTCAAGTGAGGGAGGTGGCCAAGCAGCCCCTCATCGCGCTCATCCATTCCCCAAGGGCGGCACGGCGCCTCGCAGGCCTCGTGGCTGAGCGCGGCCATATCGACCTTGTCGCCATCAGCGAAAAGGCGGCCATTGCTGCCGGGCCGGGCTGGGCCAGTGTCCATTGGCCGAATGCGCCGTCCGACGGCGCCATGCTGGAGATCGCTGCCCCCTTGTGCCGCGTCGGTGAAACGGGCACATCCTCATGATGGACGAGGAAATTACGCAGCCCGAACCCGCCCGCTCAAGCTCCATACGCGGACTGGTCATCTTCGCGATGGTCTGTTTCGTCATTGGCATCGCCGCGATGGGTTGGCTTTTGATCGAATGGACGCCCGCCCGCAATTTCGTGCTGGGCGCAGCGCCCGCCCCTCAAGCTGTCGTTGCACAGCCGCATAGCGCACCGCCCGCCCCTGCTGCTCCCGAAGAGGACGTCGCCGCCTCCCCCGAAGCCCATATGGCGAAGATTGAAGAGAAGCTCGCAATCATCGACCAGCAGGCAGACAGCGCCTCCAATGATGCCTCGCGCGCCGAACGCATGATGATTGCCTTTGCCGCGCGCAGAGCAATCGAGCGTGGGGCCTCTCTTGGCTATCTTGAAGGGGCGCTGATGCGTCAGTTTGGCGGCTCAGATGCGAACGCTGTATCCGCCATCATCAAAGGTGCCCGCGCGCCCGTGACGCTTGAGCAGCTCGAAGAAGGGCTTGATGCCGCGCATACTGGCCTCATCACAGCCACAGCAGATGCGGGTTGGTTCAAACGCATTTGGAACGACATGGGCAGTTTGGCCATCATCAAACATGAAGGCGAGGACCGCCTTTCATCTGACCAACGCTATGATCGCGCCCGCCGTGCGCTGGAGCGGGACCGGGTTGAGGTCGCCATTCGCGAGGTAGAGGCCCTGCCCGGCCAGGCCGACGCTAAGCCGTGGCTCAACCGCGCCCGCAGCTATGTGCAGGTGCGCAAGGCGCTGGACCGATTGGAAGCTGTCACACTCTCGGTATCGGGTCCACCCACCATCTAACGGGGCAGTCCCGCCCCTAGATTGTTTCCGTATTATACTGATGCCAGGCCATGATCGCAGCGGCACCTCGATGGGGCCGCCAGGCCTCGGCCAATTGACGGACAAGCTTCTCGCTCGGCCGCTCGTCCAAGCCCAAGATGCGGCCGATCTCGATCTGCACCGCCAAATCACCTGCCGGCCAAATATCGGCGCGCCCTTCGGCGAACAGCAGGTAAATCTCCGCTGACCAGCGTCCAATGCCCTTGACTTTCGTCATCAACGTGATGGCCTCTTCATCGTCCTCGGGCAGATTGTGAAGGTCCAGATCGCCATCCTCCACCAAACGCGCGAGGCTGAGGGCATAACCCTGCTTTTGGCGTGACAAGCCGAAGCTGCGCAGTTCCTCCTCATTGGATCCAAGAACCGTCTCAGGCTTCGTGAGATCGCCCAGACCCGCCTCAAGCTTGTTCCAGACGGACGCCGCAGCCTTCACGCTGACCTGCTGGCCGATGATGGTGCGGAGCAGCGTTGCATAGCCCCGGTTGCGGATACGCGGCTCCGGATAGCCGACCCGGCCCACGGCATGGCCGAACCTTGGTTCGATCCCGATCAAGGCGTCTACCGAGGCCTTTAATTGTTCTGCAGTCAGCCCCATCAAACTCGTCCCTTGATCTGCGCCTTTGGCACCGCTAGCGACGCTGGCGAAGCATAGACACCGGATCAAGAGGAAAGACCATGGCAAAGCTGGTAGTTGTGACGCGCGACGGCACCGAGAAGGAAGTTCAGGGCCAGGAAGGCCTGTCCGTCATGGAAATCATCCGCGACGCCGGATTTGATGAATTGCTCGCTCTGTGCGGCGGTTGCTGCTCTTGCGCGACGTGCCACATCCATGTCGATGCGGCCTTTGCGGACAAGGTCGATCCGATGAGCGAAGACGAAAATGACCTGCTCGACAGCTCGTCCCATCGCGACGCGACCTCGCGCCTGTCCTGCCAGATCCACTTCAACGCAGCCCTTGATGGCCTGAAGGTCACGATTGCTCAGGAAGACTAAGGCTTCGCCTTTTGTCGAAGTGACGTATGAGAAGCCCCGGCAACCCCGGGGCTTTTTCATTTGATCTTGATGAGCATTTCGGGAAGCCGGTCGGTCATGGGGTTCACATCCCAGACGACCTTCTTGCCC
>JBBATT010000028.1:4562-13571 GCA_040398605.1 Chakrabartia sp. | reverse complement strand
ACACCCTTGGGCTCGAAGGTATGCCGGGTTCCGTCACGCTCGATTTGACGACGCAGTTCATCGGCGCCGGACGTCCCGGTGTTCCGCTTGACGCTGTCGCAGAGGTTCTGCGCGAGACGAAGCGGCTGGTTTTCGTGCGCGGAATTGTGGAGCAAGAGGGAGAGCTTGTTGCTGCTTACTCGGCCACCATCCGAAAAGCGCGCCGCCAGTCATGACCGTTCTCGACCGTTATCGGCATCTTGTCGCAGCGGGTGAACTCAAAGCCGATCCCGAGCAGGAAGCGGCGGCCACTCGTCTCAACCAGTTGCAGTACGAGCTCGAAAATCCACCGCGCGGGAGTCTATTGGGACGACTATTTAATAAATCATCTGAAGAAGCGCCCCGTGGGCTTTACATGTGGGGTAGCGTCGGGCGCGGTAAGTCGATGCTCATGGATCTGTTCCATGCCAGCCTGAACATCCCCGCCAAACGCCGCGCACATTTTCACGAATTTATGATTGAGGTGCACGCCCGGCTCCGTGTCGAAAGGGCGAAGGAAATTGGCGATCCGATCCAACCGGTGGTCGCTGCCATTGCGGCAGAGACCAAGTGCCTGTGCTTTGACGAAATGGTGGTCAACAACTCTGCGGATGCCATGATCATGTCGCGGCTGTTTACCGGTTTGATCGAGACGGGCGTGGTGATTGTCACCACCTCTAACCGCGCGCCCAATGAGTTGTACAAAGACGGGCTCAATCGCGAACATTTTCTGCCCTTTATCGCGCTGATCGAACAACGCCTTGATGTGCTCACACTCAACGGCCCAACTGATTATCGGATGGAACGACTGGCTGGGCTCGACACCTGGCACAGCCCGCTCGGCATCAAGGCCACTGAGGCTTGCCGAGAGGCGTTCTTTCGCCTGACAGATTATCCCCCGGAAGATGCGCGCCACGTGCCGTCAGAAGATTTGGACGTTGGCGGCGGTCGCCTGCTGCGCGTGCCCAAGAGCCTGAAGGGCGTCGCGGTTTTCTCCTTCAAGCGGCTCTGCGCAGAAGCGCGCGGCGCCACTGATTATCTGACGATTGCCCGCCATTTTCACAGCGTCATCATCGTTGGCATTCCAAAGCTTGGCCCGGAAAACCGCAACGAGGCGGCGCGCTTCGTGACGCTGATTGATGCGATTTACGAACATAAGGTGAAGCTGATCGCGGCGGCAGACGCCGAACCGGGGGACCTTTACGAGAAGGGCGACGGTCGCTTTGAGTTCGAACGCACGGTTTCTCGCCTGATGGAAATGCAGTCGCTCGATTATCTCGCGCTCGGCCATGGAAAGCAGGACCCCGCCGTCTGAGACCTCTTTCAAGTGTTTTTAACTGTCCCGGACTATGTTCTTCTGGCATTTTTGTTGGGGAGCGACGTGGAGTTAACCGCGGCCGAGATACGTTTTTTGCTGGGCGCGCGCTGTCTCTGGTCGGCGAAACGCGATGTGGTGTCTGTGGGCTGGACACTGTCTGACATTTTGGCTGGACGTAGTGTTTCGCGGCCTGACCTTCCAGGCCGAGCAGATGGATACCGATTCCAGTCTATTCCCGCTTCTATGCTGCCGTCTGTGGTCAGCGATCCGGGCTTCATTGCCTCTGAGCCGCAGCTATATCCGCGTCACTACATCGACATGTCCGTTGGATATGAAGGCTATCTTGCCAATTTCTCTTCCAAGACGCGGGCGACACTGGCGCGCAAGGCTCGGAAGTTGGCGGAGGCGAGTGGCGGAACACTCGATATCCGGGCTTTCCATCGACCGGAGGACCTTCCGGCGTTTTTCGTAGAAGCGCTGCCCTTGGCCCGCCGGACGTATCAAGCCAGACTGCTCAATGCATCCCTGCCGGACAATGATTTGTTCGGGAGTAAAGCGCTAGAACTTGCCATATCCGGCAATTTGCGGGCTTACATCCTGTATCTTTCGGGTCGTGCCATTGCCTATCTCTACCTTCCGGTCGACGGCGACGTTCTTGTCTATGCGTACCTTGGTTATGATCAGGCCCATGCGCATTTGTCACCGGGCACGGTGCTACAGATGCAGGCGCTGGAGGCATTGTTTGCGGAACAGCGCTTTCAGTTCTTCGATTTTACGGAAGGGGATGGGCTGCACAAAGCCTTGTTCGGCACGCATCAGGCGGAATGTGCGACGGTTTTCATCCTTCGGTCTAGATTTCGGAATCATCTGCTTTTCAGGCAGCATAGGGTGTTCAACACAGCCGTCGGGCAGGCGGGCGCGCTGGCAAAGCGTATAGGGATGAAGGCGGCGCTCAGAAAATTGTTGCGGCCATGACAATCCTTGTCCCGTCTGGCCGGGTGCTGGATCTTTGTTATGCTGACAGCTTGAAGGAGCAGGAGGCATCATGCGGCAGTTGATCAACAACCGCTTCGGCACGACGCGCGGGCTTATGCGGCTGCTTCTGTCTTATCCGCAGCAATGGGCCGGTGTTGGTCAACGGGCCCCCGATGATATGGGCAAGGTCCAGCGGCTTGTTTTCGTTTGTCGGGGGAACATTAGCCGAAGCGCTTATGCCGATGTTGCGGCGCGCAAGCGCGGTTTTGTCACGGCGTCTTGTGGCGTTTCTGCCGCGCAGGGACGCGCGGCAGATCCTGCCGCCGTGCAAGTGGCATCGCAGCTTGGGCTTGACCTTTCCGGCCACCGTGCGACCGAGGCAGGCCAGTTCGCACCACTGCCCGGTGATTTGCTTTTGGCGATGGAAGTGCGGCAGCTCGCCGCTTTGTCACAGTTGCCGCATCTGGCAGAAACACCGCGATTGCTGCTCGGCAGTTTTGCGGGCACGCCGCATCTGCATGACCCTTATGGGCTCAGCCTACCTTATTATGGATCTTGTTTTCGGCGGATCGATGTTGCGCTTGATCGGCTGGAATCGCTTTGCTCAGCGGCACGATTGTGCGGATGATGTTCGTCATGTCGCGGAAGAATGGTCCGGGATCGTCTGTCGCAAACACATAATACCGCATCTTCGGATCAAAGAACCCTGACAGCCAGCGCCACAGGCTTTGCCAACGGCGCAATTCTGCATGCGGATCAACATATGTCGCGCGGCGGATAAACAGGCTGACGAGACGGCGCGTTTCGGGGATCATGTACCGTGCGCGGACGCCTGAATCCCAGGCAGGGGCTTCGGTCGTGTCTCCTAGAACATGGCGGCGATAATGCTCCCACCCGAATTCTGCGCCCGCTGCACTGGCAAGCGGCAGGCTGCCCCAGAAGCGCCCGTTGATTTCCATCAGAACGAACTCGCGCGTGACGGGGTCGTAGCGATATTCAACCATGGCTGGACCTTCCCAGCCAATCTTCTCGAGCAATGCTTCGGATCGGGCGCGCCGCTGCTGGTGCAGGGTCGGGGGCAATGACTGACAGAGGGTCGAAACACCACCCTCTGGTGGCCATTCGTGCAAGCGTTCATGCTGGAAGAAGAGTGTCGTTTCCCCCTTGTGGCGGTAGAACATCCGGCCAAGCCCCCGGCCTGAGGCATAGCTCTGCACCATTGGTGCTATGCCCAAGCTGGCATATCGCGCGAGTGCGGTTTCCAGTTCCGCAGCATTGGCGACAATTTCTGCTTTCAGGAAGGGGATGCCCGCAGCTTCTAGCTTTGGCTGGGCCAGCATCGGGTCCGACCATTTGACGACGACCGGCCAGCGGTCGGGCGTGCCGGTGTAATTGATAGGGGTTTCGATGCCCATTTTTCGTGCAATTGCGAGCGTGCGTTCTTTGTCGATAACAAGATCTAGCTTGTCCTTGCGCGGTGTCAGCACCTGGCATGGACCGAGCTGTTCCGGCAAGTCGGCGAGTTCAATCAGGTCGCCTTCTGAAACCGCCATAAGTGCGGCCGCACCGGTTTGTTCTGCCAGCTCTGGCAGCCAGTCCTTCAGAGGGCCATTTCCGCGGACATGGAGTTGCGTGCAGTACCGGCTGGCAGCACCAATGCACCGTGCGGATTTACCGATGCCGAAGACGGGCACGCCGTGGCGGCCCAATTCCCGCATGACGCACAGACCAATGGGCGTGTCGATACCAAGAAGGAGAACAGGCGGCAGAACGGTCATGCGCGTTCGTACCTTGCCTGTGCCCATGCCTGCTCCATGTAACGCCATCCTGTGCGCAGAAGGTTGGGCGGGAGAAGTGCGGATGTGGTCCCAACCTCAGGATTAACGGCGGAGAACAGACCGTTTTCCAAGGCCTCGTGCTGCCCGACATGTGCGCACAGCGCCTCAAATCGGTCCATGACCAAGCGGTTGGGGCGTTGCCGGTCGCGAGAAAGCATCTCAAAGCTGTGACATACGATCATGACATGGGCCTGCTTTATGCACGTTGCATGATTGAGCAGTGCAGACATTTCGCTTGAAGATAAGGCGCAGACTTGCGCCGGTCGTAAATGGCCGGGCCGGTCATAGAGCGTGCTCACCGGAAGCTCCGTCACGCCACAATGGGCGGTAGCGTTGATCGTCTCACGCGGCAGAGTGATGCGGCAGCCGGCGCCCAGATAGACTGGATTTAGGCTGGTATCCCAACTGATATCAAGTTCGCATAGCGCTCGTAACGTGCTGTCATCGGCACCATAGTTACCTGCCCGAAAGGCAGAGGGCTTTGGCGCTCCTCCCTCAACCAGCAGATCGCGCGCAAAGGCAAGAATGTCCTTTTGAGCTTCTGCCGGAAAGTCGGCAATGGAGTGTCCGCTCAATGGCGCAAACGGGTTGGTCGGTGCAAAGTCGAGCCATTCGGTGTGGATGTGCAACTGCACTTCATGACCCCGAGACAGGATCGGCCCCACAATGTCGGCGACGATCTGTCGACCGTAAACAAGTGCGGGCATTGGGTCGACGAAGAAGACGCCTTTCAGGCCATGTTCGTCCATCCGGTCCATCTGCCAGCCGATGCCGAAGTCGCCCGACGCCGTGCGCCCGGTGATTGAGGCATCAAAGTTCGCACGTCCGCTGGCCCCGCGCTGATAGAGCAGAGCGGACAATTCTGTGTCACAACTGATGAAGACCTGCGTCGTCATGAGGGTGCCATAGCGTCAACAGCTTCCCATTTTGTTACCAATCCACCCTTCGACAAGAGCTGCGAGACCGGTTATCGTCATGGCAGAACAACAAAAAGGGTATCTGATGCGCCGTTTTCTTCTCGCTGTTTCCGCTATCGCCATCACCACGCCAGCGGTTGCTGCTCCGGATTGGCATGCCAAGGGCCGCGAAATTTTTGAAACGGCGATCAACATTCCGACGACCGAATCCCGTCCAGAAGAGATGCCGAAGCTGGTCAGCTACTTGAAGGGCCAGTTTGAAGCGGCGGGCATCAAGGATGTCGTGGTGAAGGACCATGACGGCACCCAATCGATGATCGTGCGCTGGAAGGCGGAGGGTAAACCGACCAAGAAGCCCATCCTGTTGCTCGGTCATATGGATGTGGTTGAAGCGAAGCGCGAAGATTGGCCGCGTGATCCGTTCAAGATGGTTGAAGAGGACGGCTATCTCTATGGCCGCGGCGCAATTGACATGAAATCGGGCGTGGCTGCCATCGCCAACTCGCTGCTCTGGCTGAAGGCGGAG
The DNA here is from genome assembly GCA_040398605.1 of Chakrabartia sp. Taxonomy (GTDB): domain Bacteria; phylum Pseudomonadota; class Alphaproteobacteria; order Sphingomonadales; family Sphingomonadaceae; genus Aquisediminimonas. Next base: position 7,979 of record JBBATT010000028.1, on the reverse strand, counting down.
GGCTTTAAGCCGAAGCGGGACATTATCATCCTGTTTACAGGTGATGAGGAAACCGCCGGTGATGGCGCACGCCGTGCGGCCACAGAATGGCGCGATTTGGTTGATGCCGAATATGCGCTCAACGCCGATGCCGGCGGCGGCGCTTACACCAAGGACATGAAGCCGCTCGGCTTTGGCTTTCAGACATCGGAAAAAATGTTTCAAAGCTATTGGCTAACCGCGCGTAACCCCGGCGGCCACAGCTCCCGCCCGCGTCCTGATAACGCCATTTATGATCTGGCGACCGGCCTTAAGAAGGTTGAGGCCTACCGCTTCACGCCGATGCTCAATGAAACAACGCGGGCTTATTTCCAGTTCCGGCAAAAGAGCGAAAAGGGCGCGCTTGGCGATGCGATGCGGCGCTGGCTTTCCAATGAGAAGGACGGGGCGGCGGCCGATGTTATTGAAGCGGATCCTTTGGAAGTCGGCCAGACGCGGACCCGCTGCGTCGCGACGCGGCTTGAAGGTGGTCATGCCGACAATGCTTTGCCGCAAATGGCCCGTGCGATGGTCAATTGCCGCATCTTCCCCGGAGTTGAGGCGAAGTCCGTTCAGGAGGAAATTCAGCAGGCGGTGGGAAGTGCGATAACAGTAGAGCCCGTTGCGGTTGCGGTGCCGTCACCGCCGTCTCCATTGCGTGCTGATGTGATCAAGGCTGTGACGGCCTCGCTCCTGAAGCGTCACAAAGATGCTGAACTCGCCCCGCAAATGTCCACTGGCGCGACGGATGGTCTGTTCTTCCGCTCGGTCGGGATTCCCGTTTACGGCGTGTCAGGCGCTTGGATCATCTCACCCGTTGACGAGCGCGCGCACGGCAAGGATGAGCGTATTCCGGTCAAGAGCTTCAATGAAGAACTCGACCATTGGCATGATATTGTGAAGGCGCTCGCGGGGTAGGGGTCAATCGACGCAGCACCTGCACCTAGGCATTAAATTGCTCTACCGCTCGCCCTGAGCTTGTCGAACGGCCGTCCTTCTTCTTATCTCAGTGCAAAGATAAGGACGGTGCTTCGACAGGCTCAGCACGAACGGCGGGGTTGAGGGGGCTGGTTCAGGCCACCTCCTTCCCCATCACCTTTTCCAACACCCGCACAAACGTGTCCGCGTCCTGCGCACCGGGGATCATGTATTTGCCGTTGACGATGAAGGCAGGGACGCCGCTGATGTTCTGGTCCTGCCAATGGGCAAGTTCAGCATCCACAACCGCGTCATAGCGGGGGTCGTTCAGCGCCGCGGCAGCGGCGGCGCGGTCCAGCCCGGCAGCCTCGACGGCATCGAGCAACACGGCGTCATCACTGACATTTTTCTGTTGGGTGAAATAGGCGTTGAAGAACGCCTTTTTGAGCGCGGTCTGTCCGCCCGTTTCACCCGCCCACGTCAGCAGTTTGTGGGCGCGGCGGGTATTATAGATGCGGCTGCTGGACGAAAAGTTGAACTCCAGCCCCAATTCCTTGCCTGCGTCAGTGATGCGTGTTCGGCTGGAGGACGATTGCTCCGGCGTCGCGCCATAGCGTTCCTTGGTGTATTCAGCGACATTCTGGCCTTCGGGGGGCAAATAGGGTGCAAGCTGGAACGGATGCCAGCGCACACCAACTTCCACCCGGTCACCCAGTTTCCCGATCGCGCGCTCGAGTTGGGCATAGCCGATGGCGCACCAGGGGCAGACAACGTCTGACACAATATCGATCTGCAATTGAGCCGGGGCCGTCATAATCCTGTCTCCCTTCAACTTCTTGTCGTGAAGCCGTTACAGATTGAGGTTAAACCAGATTTGATTGAACGGAAATCAAGAATTGTCGGCGCGTGGACAAAGTTTAAAGCTATTGCGAATGAGTTGCAGAAAAAGTCTTAACTTTGGGGCATTATGCGTTTGCAAGAGACCCCAAACCGGCTTAAGCGCGGCGTCAATTCCAAACTTGGCCAATCGGGAAGGACACGACAATGGCTCGTAAGAAGATCGCGCTCATCGGTGCAGGCATGATTGGTGGCACACTTGCCCACCTCGCCGCAAAGAAGGAATTGGGCGACATCGTCCTGTTCGACATCGCAGAAGGCATGCCGCAGGGCAAAGCGCTTGACCTCGCCCAGTGCGGCCCGGTCGAAGGCTTTGACACCAACATCAAGGGTACGAACGACTACGCCGACATTGCCGGTGCAGACGTCATCATTGTCACCGCTGGTGTGGCCCGCAAGCCGGGCATGAGCCGCGATGACCTGCTCGGCATCAACCTTGGCGTGATGAAGTCGGTTGGCGAAGGCATCAAGAAGTTCGCCCCCGACGCGTTCGTCATCTGCATCACCAACCCGCTCGACGCGATGGTCTGGGCGCTGCGCGAATTCTCCGGTCTTCCGCACCAGAAGGTCGTCGGTATGGCGGGTGTGCTGGACTCGGCGCGCTTTGCAACCTTCCTCGCTTGGGAATTTGGCGTCTCGGTGAAGGACGTGAACGCGTTCGTGCTCGGCGGACATGGCGATACGATGGTGCCGGTTACCAGCTACACCACTATTTCGGGTATTCCCGTTGATGACCTCGTGAAGATGGGCAAGTCGTCTAAAGCGAAGATTGACGAAATCGTTGCCCGCACCCGTTCGGGTGGCGGCGAAATCGTCGCGCTGCTGAAGACCGGTTCTGCCTATTATGCGCCCGCTACGTCGGCCATCGCGATGGCCGAAGCCTATCTGTTCGACCAGAAGCGTATCCTGCCCAGCGCCGTTTATGTCGACGGAAAGTATGGGCTTGATGGCCTTTATGTCGGTGTGCCTGCTGTCCTTGGCGCCAATGGCGTTGAAGAAGTCATTGAAATCGCACTTGAAGGCGAAACAAAGGCCAATTTCCAGGTGTCTGTCGACGCCGTCAGGGAATTGCTCGTTGCCTGCAAAGCCATCGATCCGTCGCTCGTCTGAGCAACAACTTAAAAGCCCTCGGGGGAACTGATCTGACATGAGCATTTTCATCAACAAGAACACCAAGGTCATCACGCAAGGGATGACCGGCGATACCGGCACCTTCCACACACAGCAGGCGCTGGATTATGGCACGCTGATGGTGGGTGGTGTTACCCCCGGTAAGGGCGGAACGACGCATATCGGTCTACCTGTGTTCGATACGGTGGCCGAAGCTGTCGCCAAGACGGGTGCGGATGCCTCCGTCATCTACGTGCCGCCGCCCTTCGCCGCGGACTCGATCCTTGAAGCGATTGATGCTGAAGTGCCGCTCATTGTCTGCATCACCGAAGGTATTCCAGTTCTCGACATGGTGAAGGTGAAGCGGGCGCTTTCCGGCTCCAAGTCGCGTCTCATCGGCCCGAACTGCCCCGGTATCCTGATCCCGCATGAGTGCAAGATCGGAATTATGCCCGGTTCGATCTTCTCCAAGGG
>JBBATT010000028.1:2824-4552 GCA_040398605.1 Chakrabartia sp. | reverse complement strand
GTCGGTCGGTGTCGTCTCGCGCTCCGGCACGTTGACCTATGAAGCTGTGTTCCAGACCACCGCAGAAGGCCTTGGCCAGACAACGGCTGTCGGCATCGGCGGCGATCCGGTCAACGGCACCAACTTCATCGACTGCCTCGAAGCATTCCTGGCTGACGATGAAACCAAGTCGATTGTCATGATCGGTGAAATCGGCGGCGATGCAGAAGAACAGGCTGCCCAGTTCCTGATCGACGAAGCCAAGCGCGGTCGCAAGAAGCCGATGGTCGGCTTCATCGCAGGCCGCACGGCGCCTCCGGGCCGCCGCATGGGCCATGCCGGTGCTATCGTTTCGGGCGGCAAGGGCGATGCAGATTCGAAGATCGCGGCAATGGAAGCTGCGGGCATCCGCGTGTCACCGTCTCCGTCGGAACTTGGCCGCACATTGGTTGAGGTGCTCAAGGGCTGAACCCCTTGGCACTCTCGCCTGTTTCCTCTCCCCAGGAAGGCGTCGACATGGGTTTTGAGAACCACGAATTCGAAAGTGAGCAAGGTCCAAGCTGGGCTCGGCCCAACTGGCCGTTGTCTGACACGGATGATCTGACGGCGGCGCTTGATCCGACGCAGATGCAAGTGGCGGTGAAGGCGGCGGCTAAGGCTGCTGGCAAGCCGATTGCAGATGCTGACGTCGCCAGTGCAGCGGCGGATTCGATCCGCGCGATGATGCTTATCCGCACCTATCGTGTGCGTGGACATCTCGCGGCTAATCTCGACCCACTCGGGCTGACCAAGCAGGACCTGCCGGCCGATCTCACGCCGGAATATCATGGTTTTTCGGCAGCAGACCTTGATCGCAAAATCTATGTTGGCGGAGCCATGGGCCTAGAATGGACGACCATTCGGGAACTCGTGGCGATCCTGCGCGCCAATTACTGTGGCAATGTTGGCCTTGAATATATGCACATCTCCGACGTGGAGGAGCGGCGCTTCTTCCAGGAGCGTATGGAGGGCGCGGACAAGTCGATCGGCTTCACCAATGAAGGCAAGAAGGCCATTCTTGGTAAGGTGATCGAGGCCGAGCAGTACGAAAAGTTCCTTGGCCGCAAATATGTCGGCACGAAGCGCTTCGGCCTTGATGGCGGCGAAGCGATGATCCCGGCGCTGGAAAGCTTCATTAAGCAGGGTGGCGCGCAAGGTGTGCGTGAGATCGTCATCGGCATGCCGCACCGTGGCCGCCTGAACGTGCTCGCCAATGTCATGGGCAAGCCCTACCGCATCATCTTCCACGAATTTTCGGGCGGCTCTGCCAACCCTGAGGATGTTGGCGGTTCCGGCGATGTGAAATACCATCTCGGCACGTCCACCGACCGTGAATTTGACGGCATTAACGTGCATATGAGCCTTGTGCCCAACCCCTCGCATCTTGAGGCGGTTGACCCAGTTGTTCTCGGGAAAGTGCGCGCGAACCAGACGTTCCGAGACGATGTTGGCGCGGGCAAACACACGCAGGTTCTGCCCGTTCTTCTGCACGGCGATGCCGCATTTGCTGGGCAGGGAATCGTATGGGAATGCCTCGGTTTCTCGGGTATCCGCGGATATAATACCGGCGGCTGCATCCACTTCATCGTCAACAATCAGGTCGGCTTCACGACGAGTCCGCAGTTTGCGCGCTCCTCGCCTTATCCGTCAGACGTGGCCAAGGGCGTTCAGGCACCCATCCTGCACGTTAACGGTGATGATCCTGAGGCG
>JBBATT010000028.1:0-2814 GCA_040398605.1 Chakrabartia sp. | reverse complement strand
TGCCTGTAAGACGGCGATTGAGTCCCGCCAGAAGTTCCACCGCGATATCGTGATCGACATGTGGTGCTATCGCCGCTTCGGCCACAACGAAGGCGATGAGCCGAGCTTCACACAACCGCTGATGTACAAGAACATCAAGACGCATCCCGGCGTGAGTGAGATCTATGCCAAGCGGCTGGTCGACCAAGGTGTGATTGACGAAAACTGGGCTTCCGAACACGCCATGCGGTTCACACAGGTGCTGGAACAGGAGTTCAAGGCGGCGGCTGAGTATAAGCCCAATGACGCGGACTGGTTTGGCGGGCGCTGGGCTGGCCTCAATAAGCCGGCGGACCCGGAAACGGCGCGTCGCAACGTCGAAACCGGCATGTCGCGCAAGCTGCTGGAAAGCCTTGGCCGTACGCTGACGACGGTGCCGGAAGGGCACAATGTCCACCCGACGCTCGCGCGTGTGCTCTCCGCGAAGAAGGATATGTTCACCAACGGCGAAGGCTTTGATTGGGCGACGGCAGAAGCACTGGCATTTGGTTCGCTCCTTTCGGAAGGCTATGGCGTCAGGCTTTCGGGACAAGACTCCGGTCGCGGGACATTCAGCCATCGCCATGCGGTCTGGGTCGATCAGACAAATGAAAGCAAATACATACCCTTAGCGACTGTTCCTCATGGACGCTTTGAGGTTCTTGATAGCCCGCTGTCTGAGTTTGGCGTGCTTGGGTTTGAATATGGCTATGCCGGGGCCGACCCCAAAGCGCTCGTCCTTTGGGAAGGCCAATTCGGCGACTTCGCCAATGGTGCACAGGTCATGATTGATCAGTTCATCGCAGCAGGTGAGTCCAAATGGCTGCGCGCCAATGGCCTCGTGATGCTGTTGCCGCATGGCTATGAAGGGCAGGGGCCGGAGCATAGCTCCGCGCGTCTCGAGCGCTATCTGCAGCTTTGCGCCGAAGATAACATTCAGGTGGCGAACTGCACGACGCCGGCCAATTATTACCACATGCTGCGCCGTCAAATGCACAGGCAGTTCCGCAAGCCGCTGATCGTCATGACGCCGAAGTCGCTTTTGCGGCATAAGATGGCGGTGTCGAAGGTGGAGGAGTTCCTCGACAAGAGCCACTTCATGCGGATTCTGTCAGATCCTTGGGCGCCTTCGGATGCCGATGTGAAGCGTCTGGTCCTCTGCTCCGGTAAAGTCGCTTATGACCTAATGGAAGCGCGCAATTCTGCTGGAGACAAGAACACGGCGATTGTGCGCATCGAGCAGCTTTATCCGTTCCCGTCCGAGCCACTTGTCGCTCGCCTCAAGCGGATGACAAACCTTGAAGAGGTCGTTTGGGCGCAGGAAGAACCGAAGAACAACGGGTCTTGGTTCTTTGTAGAGCCGTTCATTGAGGAATGCCTTGCAGACGCGGGTGTAAAGCCAGATCGCGCCCGTTATGCGGGTCGTAAGGCAAGCGCCTCGACAGCAACGGGCCTTATGAAGCGCCATCAGGCCGAACAGGCCGCCCTTGTCTCGCATGCGCTGGGCCATAGTGTCCGCGCCGAAATCAGACGCCAGCGGAAAGGCTGATCATGTCGACTGAAGTTGTAGTTCCCACTCTGGGTGAATCGATTGCGGAAGCCACGTTGGGCCAATGGCTCAAGCAACCGGGTGAGGCTGTGGCCGCCGACGAAGCCATTGCCAGCCTTGAAACCGATAAGGTCGCGGTGGAAGTGACCGCGCCTGTGGCCGGTGTCATGGGCGCGCACGTCGTTACCGAAGGTACGACCGTCAATGTCGGTGCTGTCATCGGCTCGATTGAAGCTGGTTCGGGCGCGGCTGCCGCGCCAAAGCCCGCGGCGGCGGCGCCAGTTGCGGCTGTTCCGGCCGTCGAGGCTGCAGCAGACGATTCTGGCGATTTGACGCTGTCGCCATCGGTGCGGCGCGTCGTGCTGGAGCACGGTCTCGACCCAACCAAGATCAAAGGCACAGGCAAGGATGGTCGTCTGACCAAGGACGACGTCATGGCGGCTGTCGCAGCAGGCCCGGTACCGGCCAAGGCCGAATCTGTGCCAGCATCCACCCCGGTTGCGGCACCATCTGCAGCGCGCGGCGAAGAACGCGTCCGCATGACACGTCTGCGCCAGACGGTCGCCAAGCGCCTGAAAGAAGCGCAGAACACGGCGGCTATGCTCACGACGTTCAACGACGTCGACATGACCGAAGTCATGGCTGCGCGCACCAAATATAAGGACCTGTTCGAAAAGAAGCATGGCGTTCGTTTGGGCTTCATGGGCTTCTTCACCAAGGCCGTGTGCATGGCGCTGAAGGACATTCCGTCCGTCAATGCCAGCATTGAAGGCGATGAAATTGTTTATCGGAACTATGCTGATATCTCGGTTGCGGTCTCCGCGCCGAACGGTCTTGTTGTGCCCGTTATCCGCGACGCGCAGGAGCTTTCTGTCGCCAATATCGAACGCACCATTGGTGATTTCGGCAAGCGCGCCAAGGAAGGCACGTTGACGATGGACGACATGAAGGGCGGCACCTTCACTATCTCCAACGGTGGCGTGTTTGGGTCGCTCATGTCGACCCCGATCATCAATCCACCGCAAAGCGCCGTACTCGGCCTTCACCGCATTGAGGACCGCCCTGTAGTCCGCGATGGCCAAATTGTTATCCGCCCGATGATGTATTTGGCGCTTAGCTACGACCACCGGCTGATCGATGGTCGCGAGGCGGTGACCTTCCTTGTCGCCGTAAAGAACGCGATTGAAGATCCGACGCGGTTGCTGATTGATCTATAATATCTGTTCCGTTCGGGCTGAGCCTGTCGA
>JBBATT010000027.1:0-13883 GCA_040398605.1 Chakrabartia sp. | reverse complement strand
AGCTTGCGGGAACGCCGGTTTCTGTTAAAGGCGCCTCCCAAATTCCCATTCTGGATATATTATGACAGAGATTAGCTCTCTTCTCGTTCCCGGTGCGGTTGCAGCGGGGGCGAACATCACAACGTCCAAGGCGCTATTTCAGCACCTTGGTCAGGTGGCGGAACGCGAATATGGCTTGGTGGCATCAGAAGTCGTTGACCGGCTGACGGAGCGGGAACGCCTTGGTTCGACAGGTTTTGGTGGCGGCGTTGCGATTCCCCATGGCAAAATTGACGGGCTCGATCATGTTGTCGGCCTGTTCATCCAGCTCGCACAGCCTGTTGATGTCAAAGCCATCGATGATCTTCCTGTCGATCTGGTTTATTGCCTGTTGTCCCCGCCTGATGCCGGGTCGGAGCATTTGAAGGCGCTGGCGCAAGTGAGTCGCTGGCTGCGTGACCGCGCCTTTGTTGCCAAGCTGCGCGGCACCGGGTCTGCGGATGCCATTTACGCCCTCTTTGCCGCGTCTGAAGCACGCGACGCAGCCTGATTCCCCTAGGGCAAGGGACATGACACCCCGCCTTACCACTGGCATCTATGTCAACGCTTTAATCCGACGCGTGAACCAGTCGGGTGGTATGGCGATGGTGCTGGCCAAAGGCGATGAGACGTCCGGTGCGCTGATCCTCATCACACGCGAAAAAGGGCGCTATTCCGGCATTCTGGAGCGCGCGCTGACCCCGGATGGGGGCTACAAATGGTCTCCTGTTTTCTCCCAAGTTATTGAAGAAGAAGCAGAAATCTCTCAATTTTGTGCGCGGCGGCAGGCGTCGGACCCCGATATTTGGATTGTGGAACTGGATATCCCAGAGGCTGCACGGTTCGCCGCTGAAATGGACGGCGAGCGTTGACAATGAGGGGCCCCCCAACGAAGGCCCCCCAACGTTAAAGCGCGTCGCCGTGCTGCCACCCGCGTAATTGGGCTTTGGGCGCGAACGCAGTCAGAGGAATGAAACAGCCGCACCGGTTTTTGCGCGGCCCAGTTGCAGACTTCTGCCCATGATGATGATAAATGCGATATTCAATGCTGACCGCTGCTGTTGCAGCGCTGTCGATCTCTTCTTTTGGCGCCTTTGTCGCCTTTGGGTCTGCACAAGCTGTGTGGGCCAATGAAACGCCCGGACCGGTCCAGTCCGAACTGCTCCCCAAGTCAGTGGTTGAGCAGGCACAGACCGAAGACCAGGCGATCAACGATTTCCAGATCCCCGAAACGGTTGAAACCGAAGCTCCTGAAGCCACCTCGCTGGCTGATCTGGTCGCCGATCTCTCTTCGGCGGATCTTCCTGATCGCGAGGCGGAGTGCCTGGCCGGCGCCGTTTATTTTGAGGCCAAGGGTGAAGCGCTCGATGGCCAGTTGGCGGTCGCGCAGACCATTCTCAACCGCACGCGCTCGGGCCGGTTCCCAACGTCGGTGTGCGGCGTGGTGATGCAGCCGGGCCAATTTTCCTTTGTGCGTGGCGGGGCATTCCCGCCAATCAAGCGGGCGAGCCGCAACTGGAACAATGCGGTGGCCATTGCGCATATCGCGCGCAATGAGTTGTGGGCGTCCAGCGTCGACAACGCGCTTTATTTCCACGCGCGTCGGGTCAATCCGGGTTGGAATCTCCGCAAGATTGCAGCCTTAGGCAACCACGTCTTTTATCGTTGATTGAACAAGGGCGGCATTCGCCCTTTTCATCCCTTCTCCGGACGCTCTAGGGAGTCGGCATGGACAGTCCTGCCGATCGCCTTGTTGCTGCCGATGTTTTGCGCGGCGTTTCCCGCCTGCTCTACCGTCAAGATTTTATCGCGGTCGCCGAAGTGCCCTTGGGCAATGGCCGCCGTGCCGACATTATGGCACTCGGCCCCAAGGGCGAAGTCATCATCGTGGAGATCAAAGTCTCCCGCGCAGACCTGCTCGGCGACGGGAAATGGCCTTTTTACCTCGATTATTGTGACCGCTATTTCTGGGCAGTGCCGCAAGGCTTTGATCTTGCGCTGTTTGATCGGGAGGCATTGGCGCCAGCGACCAGCGGGCTGATCATCGCTGACCGCTATGATGCCGCGATCCTGCGGGAGCCTGTTTCTACGCCGCTCGCTTCATCGCGCAGACGGGCTGAAACCCTGCGCGTCGCCCGCATGGCCGCGCGTCGGCTACTGTTCCAGTCAGCGGTTTTGGAAGTCGAGTTGCCGGACGAATAACAGGTCGGACGCCGCGCTTTAAGCGGCGGAATACCAATACACGCCGTCGGTCATTTCGCGTTTTGCGCGGCCATCTTCCATCAGGCGGTGGAGATGGGCAATCGCCTCGCCCGTCGCCAGCTCACGATGGTCTTCCCCGATCTTCCGGTTGAAGAGCAGCGGGAAGCAATCAATGGTCCGCAAAGGCGCTTGCCCAATCGCTGTGTGGACCTGATCGAGCCGACGATGATGTTCGTCGCGCAAGGCGATGAGGCGGGTGTGCAGCCCCTTGAACGGCTCCCCATGTGCTGGGCAGACCAGAAGATCGTCCGGCAGAACGGCCAATAACTTATCGATAGACGCCAGCCATTCGCCCAGCGGATCGGCATCGGGTTCTGATATGTTAACGGACACGTTGGAGCTGATCCGCGGCAAGACCTGATCGCCGGAGACGAGCACGCCTTCGGCCTCGTTCCACAGGCAGGCATGTTCCGGGCTATGACCGGACCCGACGACGACGCGCCATTGGTGCGCGCCAAAATCCAGCACATCGCCATCTTTGATGCGGTGATAGCTGATGGGCATTGGGAAGAGCATCCGCCCAAAACGGCCCCAGCCTTTAGCCGCCTGTTGGGCCAGAACGTCCTCACCCCATCCGGCGCTGCGTTGCAGGGCAAGCGCCTCAGGCGGGACGTCTTCCCGAACGTCGGTGGACAACATCCGCGCCGTCAACCATTCGCCGCGCGTCATCCAGACGTCGCAGTCAAACTTTTTGCTCAGCCATCCGGCCAGGCCGATATGGTCTGGGTGCAGATGCGTGCCGAATACACGGGTGACGTGGCTGTCTTTCAGGTCGCCGTCGAACAGCGCCTTCCAAGCATCGCTGCATTCGGTCAGCAGCATGCCCGAATCAACGACGGCAACGCCGTCCCCGTCATCCAGCAGCCAGCTGTTGATATGGCCCAGAGAACCCGGCATCGGAATGCGGGTCCAGCTGATGCCGTTTGCGACACGATGACTTTTGCCAGGCCCTGGAGCGAAACTGCCCCAGGGGTAAGTTAACCCGGCGCTGCTGGTCGCTGTGAAACTATCATCGGCGATCAACGAAGCATCGGGAGAGCTAAACTCAGGCGTCGGATTGTCCGCCAAGTTCGGCCTCCGCATCCGCGGCAGCCTTTTCAGCGGCGCGATTGGCTGCATCACGCTCGGCGCGCAGCTCTTCAATCAGGGCGGCACGATCGCCTTCAAGGCGCGTATCTTCCACAGCCTTAATGCCCTTCATCTTGGCAGCCTTGGCGACGGTCGCGTCGAGTTCCCGCTGCGAACACAGGCCGAGGGCGACCGGATCCTTGGGCGTGATGTCAGCGATGTTCCAGTGTGTGCGTTCCCGGATGGCGGCGATCGTCGTGCGCGTCGTACCGATCAGCTTGCCAATCTGCCCGTCGGACAGTTCAGCATGGTTGCGGATCAGCCAGGCGATGCCATCGGGCTTGTCCTGACGCTTGGACACAGGCGTGTAGCGCGGGCCCTTGGTGCGGGTCGGTGCTTCAGGCGCCTTCACCATCACCAGTTCATGATTGGGGTCTGCCTGACCCTTTTCGATTTCCGCCATTGTGACTTCACCGGCGCGCACAGGGTCACGCCCCATCAGCTTGGTGCCCGACGTTTCATCGGCAATCGCCTGAATCTCAAGGATGTGCAGGCCGCAGAAGTGGGCAATCTGCTCAAAGGTCAGCGCCGTATTATCGACGAGCCAAGCGGCAGTCGCGTGGGGCATGAGTGGCTGGGCCAAGGGGTTTCTCCCGAAAAAAGAGGGCCGCCCCTCTCGGAGCGGCCGGTAACTTGACGCCGATCTAATCCCGCTCGCGCCCAAGGGCAAGGGTTTCCGTGAGATTAGCCGCCACCTGCCACCAAGTCCGCTGGATAATTCCACCACTTTGAAACTGTCGGCTTTGCGATTAGGTTGCTCGGCGTGAGTAAAGGGAAAGGTGCGTATATGTCGGATGAGGGTCTTTTTATCGGGGTTGGCGGGGGTCAGCGTCAGGTTATCAACTTCAAGCGGGCCAACCGCCACGGGCTTATCGCGGGCGCAACCGGCACCGGCAAGACAGTGACGCTGCAAGGCATGGCGGAAGGCTTTTCCAAAGCCGGCGTGCCTGTCTTCGTGTCCGACGTGAAGGGTGATCTCTCCGGAATGGCTATGTCCGGGTCCCCGACCACCAAGACCCATGAAATCTTCACCGCCCGCTCCGCCGAAATTGGTGACACCGACTGGAGCTATGCCGATAATCCCGTCCAGTTCTGGGATTTGTTTGGGGAACAGGGCCACCCCATCCGCACCACCGTGTCCGAAATGGGTCCCCTGCTCCTGTCGCGGCTGATGGATTTGAACGAAGTGCAGGAAGGCGTGCTCACCATTGCCTTCCACGCAGCGGACAAGGAAGGTCTATTGCTGCTGGACCTCGATGATCTCCAGACCATGCTCGTCGACATTGCCGACCGTGCGGATGAGCTGTCGGTGACCTATGGCAATGTCTCCAAGGCCAGCGTCGGGACGATCCAGCGCTCCCTGCTCCAACTGCGCAGCCAAGGCGGAGACAAATTCTTCGGGGAGCCTGCGCTCGACCTCGACGATTTCTTCGTGACGGATGACAAGGGCCGTGGGATCATCAATATCCTTGCCGCCGATAAGCTGATGGCCAGCCCCAAGCTTTATTCGACCTTCCTGCTTTGGCTCCTGTCCGAACTGTTCGAAACGCTCCCTGAAATCGGAGATCCGGATAAGCCCAAGCTCGTCTTCTTCTTTGATGAAGCGCATTTGCTGTTCAATGATGCGCCCAAGGCGCTGGTGGAAAAGATTGAACAGGTCGTCCGCCTCATCCGGTCCAAGGGTGTGGGCGTTTACTTCATCACCCAGAACCCAATCGACATTCCCGAGGCTGTGGCAGGCCAATTGTCCAACCGCGTGCAACATGCGTTGCGTGCCTTTACGCCCAAGGATGAAAAGGCGATCAAGTCTGCAGCGGAAACCTTCCGCGCCAACCCCAATGTCAATGTGGCGAAGGCTATCATCGAATTGCGCGTCGGGGAGGCGTTGGTCTCTGTACTGCAAGCTGATGGGTCGCCGACGCCGGTGGAGCGCACGTTGATCAAGGCCCCCTGTTCGCGCGTCGGCCCCGTCACGCCGCAAGAACGTGCAATCATGATCCAAACGGATACCGTGGGCGCCAAATATGATGTGCTCATCGACCGCGAATCGGCTGAGGAAATCATCATCGCCAAACGGTCTCAGGCCAATGCCGCCGCCGCCCAAGCGGCCGCTGCGTCTGAAGCCGATAAGCAGGCCGCCATCGTCGCCAAAGAACAGGCGAAGGCCGATGCGATTGCTGCGCGGGAGGCCGCTCGCGTCGCTAAGGAGCAGGCGAGAGCTGATGCCATCGCCGCGCGTGAAGCCGCAAAGCCCAGCTTTGCCGAAAAGATGGTCGAATCCGCCGCGCGGTCTGCGGCCACTTCGGTCGGGCGCAAGATCGCGGGCAACCTTGGCGGACAATTGCTGCGCGGGATTTTGGGCGGATTGTTCAAATAGGGGATCAATGCGGACTGGCAGTTCTGGCAGGGGCGGCCAGTCCACCTTGATTTGACATCCATTCCACTTCATCCACAGGTCCAACAAGAAAAGACCTTTAGGAGAAGATCAGGTGGCTGCACCCCAATTGCCCGCAGACGTGGCAAAGGCATTGACCGACCCCAAAGCCTATGGGGAGTGGAATGGCCTCCACGATAAGTTCGCTTGGGCGCGCGCCAATGCGCCGCTCGCCGTCGCCGAAGTGCCGGATTATGATCCGTTCTGGGCTGTGACCCGCCATGCCGACATTATGGAAGTCAGCCGCAACAATAAGATTTTTGCCTCAGGCGTCCGCCAGACAACGCTGACGATGAAGGCGATTGACGCGCTCGTCCGCACGCAGACCCCCGACGGCCATCTCATCAAGTCGCTGGTGCAGATGGATGCGCCGGACCATATGAAATACCGGCTGCTGACGCAGACCTGGTTCATGCCCAAAAATCTTCGCATCCTTGAAGACCGCATCCGTGAGATCGCCCGCGAGACAGTCGAGCATATGCTGTCGCTGGGCGATGAATGTGATTTCGCGCGCGATGTGGCGCTCCATTATCCGCTGCGTGTCGTCATGAACATCTTGGGCGTTCCGCGCGAGGATGAACCGCGCATGTTGCTGCTTACCCAACAATTGTTCGGCTCGACCGATCCGGAACTCAACCGCGACCGGGCGGAGATCACGGACCCTGTCGCCGGTTTGCAGATGTTGAACTTTGTGGTCGCCGACTTTGAAAATTACTTCAAAGATCTGACCGCCAACAGGCGAAAGAACCCGCAGGAAGATGTGGCGACGGTGCTCGCCAATTCGACCGTCAATGGCGCGCCGATCCCGGACCGGGAATTGAACGGCTATTACATTATCGTCGCGACCGCCGGGCATGACACGACGTCTGCCTCCACCGCAGGCGCGATGATGGAATTGGCGCGCAACCCCGCTTTGTTTGAACGCTTCCGGTCCGCAGATGTGGACAAGGCCGGCCTCATCGAAGAGGCGGTCCGTTGGACGACACCGGTGCAGCACTTCATGCGATCAGCGGTGGAAGACACCGAGCTGAATGGCCAGAAGATCAAGGCGGGCGACTGGATGATGCTCTGCTACGCGTCGGGCAATCGTGACGAGGCGGTGTTTGCGGATCCGTTCACCTTCAATCCGGACCGCGCGCCCAATACCCAGATCGGCTTTGGCTTTGGCGGGCATGTTTGCCTTGGCCAGCATCTCGCCCGCATGGAAATGCGCATCCTGATGGAAGAGCTTTTGCCGCGACTCGCGTCGGTGGAACTGACCGGCGATCCGGCCCGTGTCGAATCGGTGTTTGTCGGCGGGCTGAAGCGCCTGCCGATCCGCTTCAAGGCCGCCTGATCAGGCGGCTACGGCCAGTTTCCGGTGGGGGGCCGGGGGCTGCGTCGGCCGCAGGCGAAAATGGTCTTTGGCGGGCCGTGGCTCGCCCAGCAGCAACCCTTGTCCAAGCGCGCATCCCGCGAGTTTGGCGATGACGAGCTGGTCGACCTCTTCAATCCCTTCGGCGAGCACTTCGATGCCCAACTTGTGCGCCATGGCGGCAACAGCTTCCACAATTGTCCGGCTTTCCAGACGCCAAGCGATGTCGCAGATGAATGTCCGGTCGATCTTGATCTTGTCGAACGGGAAGGCGAGCAGATAGGCGAAGGAGGCATGCCCCATGCCGAAATCATCGAGCGCGATGCGGATGCCCATGGCCCGCAAGGTCTGCAGGACGCCGCGCGCACTGCCGCTGCCGTCCAGAAGCGCGGTTTCGGTCACTTCGATTTCCAGTCGTGCGGCGCTCAGGCCGCTGTCCGTCAGCGCAGCGCACACCATATCGACAAATCCGGGTGCTGAAATCTGCACGGCAGAGACGTTGACCGAAACGAACAGCCTGTTGTCCCAAAGCGCAGCCTCCTGACAGGCGGCGCGCATCACCCAAGCTCCGATAGGAACAATCAGCCCCGACGCTTCGGCGGCCGCGATGAATTGGGTTGGCATGATGAGCCCGCAGTGCGGATGGTCCCAGCGGAGCAAAGCCTCATAGCCAATGGTCTTGCCGGAAGAGAGGCGGGTGAGCGGCTGGTAGACGAGCCGAAGTTCGTCCTGCGCGAGCGCGCCGGACAGATCCTGCTGCAACTTTGCCTCAGGGCTCATCAATGCGCTCAGGCCGGCTCTGGTCTCGGTGGTCAACATGGTCTTCCCCTGTTGAAACCAAGGTGCGGCGGCCCGCCGTTTACCTCAACACCGTCAAATTACGGGGGTGGTCCCATCACATGCCGGACCGGAGATATTAGGGATTATTCCTAACCGCGGCCGCGATAGCCTGGGACGCCCTGTTCTGGGACCCAAACGTCCTGTGGCGGTGCGCTGGATTGCCAGAAGACATCAATGGGGATGCCGCCGCGTGGATACCAATATCCGCCAATGCGCAGCCAGATTGGAGCCATCTCTTTGAAAAGACGCTGGCCGATGCCCACTGTGCAGTCCTCATGAAAGGCGGCGTGGTTGCGGAAAGAGCCCAAAAACAGCTTCAAGGACTTCGATTCGACAATCGAGTCGCCGGGGACATAGTCGATCACGATGTGTGCGAAATCGGGCTGGCCAGTGACCGGGCAGAGCGAGGTGAATTCCGGCGACACGAACCGCACGAGATAGGGCGAGCCTGGACGCGGATTGGCGGGATAATCGAGAACGGCCTCTTCCGGCGTTGCGGGAAGGGCGCTGACCTGACCGAGATGTTTCATGGACATGGAGGGTCTTTAGGCGAGGCGACGGCGCTTTGTCACCTGTCTCGACGGACAGCGCGCGCAGGTTTAGTCTGGCATCTGAACACTCAAGGAGACTCAGGATATGGAACAGCTCGTCAGCACGGAATGGCTCGCAAATGAACTCGGCGCATCAGACCTGCGTGTGGTCGACGCCAGCATGTTCCTACCCAGCGACAATAGGAGTGCCGCTGCCGAGTTTGAGGCCGAACACATTCCAAGCGGGGTCTTCATGGACCTGTCGGAAATTGTCGACAGCGCCAACCCGCTGCCAATGATGCTGCCCGCCGCTGAGAAGTTTGCCAGCCGTATGCAGTCCTTGGGGCTGGGCGATGGCAGCCGTATCGTCATTTACGACAACAGCCCTTGGAAGAGCGCCCCGCGCGCCTGGTGGATGCTGTCTCAGGTCTTTGGCGCGCACGGCGTCGCGGTGCTCGATGGCGGCCTTGCCAAATGGAAGGCGGAAGGGCGCGCGCTGGAAAGCGGCAAGCCCACGGTCCGCCACCGCCACTTCACCGCTTGGAAGAACGACAAGGTCGTGCGCGATAAGGCGCAAATGCGCGCCAATATCGACAGCAAGGCAGAGCAAGTCGTCGATGCGCGTGGCGCGGCCCGCTTTACCGGCGAAGAAGCGGATCCCCGGCCCAATGTCGCCTCGGGGCACATCCCCGGCAGCTTCAACCTGCCCTACACCCAAATGTACAATGCAGATGGCACATGGAAGCGCGGTGATGAGCTGAAGGCCGCCTTTGTGGAGGCCGGCATCGATCCTACCAAGCCGCTGGTTGCGACCTGCGGGTCCGGGCTGACGGCGGCGAGCCTCGTCTTCGGCGCGCATCTGCTCGGCATGGAGAAGGTTGCGCTTTATGATGGCAGCTGGTCTGACTGGGGCAGCGATCCGGAGACCCCCAAGGCAACAGGGGCGGCCTGATGTTCGTCGGATCCTTTGCGTCACCCCAGCGAAGGCTGGGGTCTCTCGGGGTCGGGTGCACGAGATGCCAGCCTCCGCTGGCATGACGGGATCCCGGACGGTTGTGTAATTCAGCGGACGTCTTAGGACAGTCTGTATGAGCGACGACAAAAAGATGAAGCCCGCCACGCGGATCGTCCATGGCGGCAGGCGGCCGGAATGGACCAGCCTTGGCGCAGGCAAAGGCGGCATCGTCAACCCGCCGGTCTGGCGCGCCTCGACCATCCTGTATGAGGATGTGGCCCACTTAAGGCAGGGGACCTCCACCAACCGCGATGGCGACCTGTTTTATGGTCGTCGCGGGACGCCGACCCAATGGGCGCTGGCTGAAGCCATCACTGATTTGGAGCCGGGGGCTGCGGGCACCATGCTCTATTCCTCGGGCGTTGGCGCCGTCACGGGTGCGCTTTTGTCGGTCCTAAAGCCGGGCGATCATTTGCTGATGGTCGATTCGGCCTATGATCCGACGCGGAATTTTTGTGACAATTTCTTGGCGCCGTGGGGCGTGGAGACGACCTATTATGATCCGCTGGCAGGCGGCGAGATTGCATCGCTGATCCGCCCGAACACAGCGGCGATCTTCATGGAATCGCCCGGCAGCCTGACCTTTGAGGTGCAGGACGTGCCCGCCATCGTTGCGGTTGCAAAGGCACATGGTTGCAAGACGTTGATCGACAACACTTGGGCAACATCGCTTCATTTTCAGGGACTTGCGCGCGGTGTGGATCTCATCGTGACCGCCGCCACCAAATATCTGTGCGGGCATAGCGATGTGATGATGGGGGCGGTGACGTCCAATTCGGCGTGCTGGATGCCCTTACGACGAACCGCGCAGATGCTTGGCCATTTCGTCAGTGCAGATGACAGCTTCCTTGTGTTGCGGGGGATGCGCACACTGCCGTTGCGGATGAAGCAGCATGGCGAAAGCACCCTCAAAATCGCCGCGTGGCTCGAGGGTCGCCCGGAGGTGGCGCAGGTGTTGTACCCAGCGCTGCCGTCCCACGAGGGCCATGACATTTGGACGCGCGACTTTGCCGGTGCCGGTGGGCTGTTCAGCTTCGTCCTGAACGGCGGGGATGACGCCGCGCGCACCGCGCTGATCGATGGGCTCACCCATTTCGGCATCGGCTATAGCTGGGGCGGCTATGAGAGCCTCGCGCTTCCGGTGGACCCGCAAAACTATCGCACCGCGACCACCTGGCAGGCCAAAGGCCCCGTCATCCGCCTGAGTATCGGGCTGGAAGACGCGGATGATCTGATCGATGATCTCGAAAAGGGGCTGGCCCGGTTTGCAGATGCGCGGGACAAGGCCTAGATAGGGCCTTCCTCCAAGGAGTATCGCCATGGACCTCTCACGCCGTTACCTCATGCTTGGAGGGGCTGCCTTGTGCCTTGCCGGGTGCGGGTCCAAAAGCGAGGCGAAGGAGAATTTTACCTTCACGCTGACCGATGCCCAGTGGAAGGCGCGGCTGTCGCCGGCCGCCTATCAAACGCTGCGGCATGAATCGACAGAGCAGCCCTTCACCAGTCCGCTCAACAAGGAAAAGCGCAAAGGCATTTTTGCCTGTGCCGGATGTGCGCTGCCGCTCTTTGCCTCCACCACCAAATTTGACAGCGGCACCGGCTGGCCCAGCTTCTTCCGTCCACTCCCCAATGCGGTGGGCACCAAGACCGACTATTCAATCGGCTCGCCGCGCACAGAGGTGCATTGCCGTCGCTGCGGCGGGCATTTGGGCCATGTCTTTGACGATGGGCCCGCCCCCACAGGCAAGCGTTATTGCATGAACGGCGTCGCCTTGGCCTTCACCCCGGCATGAGCCGGGGCATCCACTTCGGCGCCCTGCTGGCGGGCGGCGCCATCGCGCTGGTCAGCCTGACAATGGTGAACGGGACGACCTATGCCGAAAAGGCGGTCAGCATTTCAGCGCCCAAGATCGACACAGCAGAGCCGGGCGGGTCCGCTGTTGCAGTCGTCGCGGGCGGTTGTTTCTGGGGCATGGAAGCCGTCTTTGAACGGGTGAAGGGCGTGAGCTCCGTCGTGTCAGGCTATGCCGGTGGGACGGCGGCGACAGCGACCTATGATGCGGTCTCGTCTGAAAAGACCGGCCATGCCGAAGCCATCCGCATCACTTATGATCCGCGCAAGGTGAGCTATGGCACGCTGCTGCGCATCTATTTTTCGGCCGCGCATGATCCGACCCAATTGAACCGCCAAGGGCCAGATACGGGCCCGAGCTACCGTTCGGCGATTTTTCCGCAATCCCCTGTGCAGCGGGCGATTGCTGAAAGCTATATTGCCCAGCTGGGCAAATCAGGCAGCTACGCAAAGCCGATTGTGACGAAGATTGAGGCAGGCCGCTTCTTTGCTGCGGAAACCTATCATCAGGACTTCATGCAGAAAAACCCGCGCCATCCTTATATCGTGCGCTGGGATATCCCGAAGGTGAAGGCATTCCGGGCGGCTTTTCCAACGCTCGCCCGGTAGCCCCTCGCTTTACTTTTTCAGGCTGTCGCGGATTTCGCGGAGCAGCGTGACCTCTTCAGCCGTGGCGGGCGCTTCGCCCGGTGCCGGGGCCATCATCCTATTGGCCTGACGCACGATCATGAAGATGACGAACGCCATGATGATAAAGTTGATCAGCGCCGTGATGAAGCTGCCATAGGCAAAGGCGCCGATGCCAGCGGCCTTGGCTTCGGCCAGCGTTGTAATGACCTTGTCACCCGGATCGCCGAGTAGGATGAAATTGTTGGAAAAATCTGTGCCGCCGCCCGTCACAAGGCTGATGAGCGGCATCAGCAAGTCATCGGTGAAGGACGTAATGATCTTTCCGAACGCGGCGCCGATGATGACACCGACCGCCAGATCGAGAACATTCCCTTTATTTACAAAGGCTTTGAACTCTTGCCACATAGCTGCTCTCCCCAATTGGCTGTTAACCGCTCAAAAGCTGCCAGAATGGTGACATTTTGCAAGGTTATTGCGCCGGTCAGGGCGCACCCCTATCTTCACATCATCGATCCACGGGAGAGACCCTTCATGACCCAACGTCTTCGCCTTGCCACTTTTGCTCTCGCCCCACTCGCGCTTGCGGTGTCCGGCTGTGGCATCAACACCGTGCCGACGCAGGAAGAAAATGCGAAGGCGAAATGGGCCAATGTTCAGGCCGATTATCAGCGCCGTGCTGATCTGATCCCCAATTTGGTGGAGACTGTGAAGGGCTATGCCAAGCAGGAACAAAGCGTTCTGGTGGAAGTGACTGAAGCGCGCGCCAAGGCAACCTCGGTTCAGGTCAGTGCCACGGATTTGACCGACCCGAACAAGGTCGCCCAGTTCCAGCAGGCACAAGGGGCGCTGAGCCAGGGGCTTGGCCGCCTGCTTGCCTCGGTAGAGGCCTATCCCGACCTCAAGTCGAACCAAAATTTCCTCGCGCTGCAATCGCAGCTGGAAGGCACAGAGAACCGCATCAACATCTCAATCAAGGATTATAACGAGGCGGTGCAGCTGTATAACACCACGATCCGCACCTTCCCCGACGCGATTGGCGCCAAGGTATTCTACGGCGCTGAACCCATGGCGCCCTATCAGGCCACAGCCCCCAATGCCGATCGCGCGCCGACGGTGAAGTTCTAAGGGCAACGCCCGGAAGGGACCAAGCGCAATGCGCTGGTTTGTGAGCCTGCTGCTGTTGGTTTCGGTCTGGGCGCCTGCCCAGGCCCAAACCTTCCCAAAGCCCAACAACACCCGTGTCGTTGACGCGGCGAACCTGATTGCGCCCGCCGATGAGACGGCGCTCGACGCCAAGCTTGCGGCTTATGAAAAGGAAACAGGCCGCCAGATGGTCGTGGCGACCATCCCGAGCCTCGAAGGTTACCCCATTGAAGACTATGGCTACAGGCTGGGCCGGACATGGGGGATTGGGTCCAAGGAAAAGGACGATGGCACGCTGCTGATCGTCGCGCCCAATGACCGCAAGGTGCGCATCGAAGTCGGCTATGGGCTGGAGCCCTATATGACCGACGCCTTTTCCAGCGTCATCATCAACACGCAAATCCTGCCGCGCTTCAAGGCGGGTGATTTCATGGGCGGCATCAACGCCGGCACTGACGCGATGATCGCGCAGCTCAAACTGACGCCCGAAGCAGCAACGGCGCGGCTGAAGGAAGCCGAGGCGACGCAAGCCGATAAGGGCGGCGGCATTCCGATTGCACTCATTTTCTGGATGATTGTGCTGTTCTTCGTCATCCTGCCCGGCCTGCGGCGCGGCAATGGCGGGCGGCGCCATCGCGGCATGGGCCCGGTTGTCATCTGGGGTCCGGGGGACTGGG
>JBBATT010000026.1:0-14016 GCA_040398605.1 Chakrabartia sp. | reverse complement strand
TTGCTGTGATCGGCGAAGTGACAGAGGGCGGCCATATGGTGCTCGAATGGAATGGCGATGTGGTCGCTGACATTCCGCTCGGACCGCTAGCCGAAGACGCACCCGAATATGAACGGCCCTATCTCTCGCCTTCTGATTACGCCGCCTGGGCCAGGGTACCAGCGCTCGGCGATGTGCTTGAAAGCACCGACATTGGCGCCGACCTCGTCAAGCTGATGGGTAGCCCCGACATCGCGTCGCGCCGCTGGATCTGGGAGCAATATGACAACAAGGTCGGCGGTGACACCGTGCAGGCCCCGGGCGGCGACGCCGCTGTCGTGCGCGTCCATGGCTCGGGCAAAGCACTTGCCATCACCACCGATTGCACCCCGCGCTATTGCTATGCGGACCCCTATGAAGGCGGCAAGCAGGCGGTGGCCGAAACCTATCGCAATATTTCAGCCGTTGGCGCGACGCCGCTCGCCATCACCAACTGCCTGAACTTTGCCAATCCGCAGCGCCCCGAAATCATGGCGCAGATCGTCCACGCGTTGGGCGGCATGGCAGAGGCCTGCCGCGCGCTCGACTATCCCATCGTGTCGGGCAACGTCTCGCTTTACAATGAATCGAAGGCAACGGGCGGCGGCTCTGCCATTTTACCGACGCCAGCCATTGGCGGCGTGGGATTGATGGCCGATTGGACCAAGACCGCGACCATCGCCTTTAAGGGTGAAGGCGAGGCGATCTGGCTGATCGGTGGTGAAGGCACGCATCTGGGCCAGTCGATTTGGCTGCGCGAAGTGCAGGGCCGCGAAGCCGGCGCTCCCCCGCCGATCGACCTTGCCGCAGAACGTGCGCATGGCGACACCGTCCGCGCTTTGGTTCAGGCTGGAACTGTGACGGCGGTGCATGACATCTCCGACGGTGGCCTGATTGTCACCGTCGCGGAAATGGCGCTGGCCGGAAAGATCGGCGCGACGCTTGATCCGCTCAACACCGCGCAAGCCTTTGGCGAAGATCAGGCGCGCTATGTCGTCACAACGCCAGCGAAGGTCACACTCGATGGCGCAGTGCGCATCGGCACGACCGGCGGCGATAGCGTGGCAGGCGTTCCGCTCGACACGCTGCGGACGGCGCATGAAGGCTTCCTGCCCAATCTGATGAACGGATAAACGGCGGTCCTCGCCTCCGTTCAGGACAAACTTATGGGGTGGGAACAAGGTTCCCGTTCGTCCTGAGCTTGTCGGGCCGAAGGCGACCGGAGGTCAACGACTGTCCTTCACTTTGTGCCGATACTCGGTGACCAGAAAGGACGATCCCTCGACTTCGCTCGGGACAAACGGATGGGGTGGGAACCAGATTTCCGCTCACCCTGAGCTTGCCGAAGGGTCGTTCTTTGCTTTGCGACAGAGATTGGGGAACAGAAAAACGGTCCTTCGACAAGCTCAGGACAGGCGGAGTTTGGGACTTGAAATGCGGCTCTCAAGCGAACTTCACGCCCTCTATGCCCAGCGGGGCAAAGCGCACCAAGCGGCTCGTTTCCACCGCCGCCTGTCGGTTGACGACCGCTATCTTATAATCCGGGTCCGTCACCATCGCGAGGAAGGCGCCCGCATTCGGATAAGCCGCGATAAAGGCTGCATCCCACCTTTCATCCGCAGGGCCGGTCAGCACCGTTTCAAACCGGCCGCGCCACACGATCTGACCGCCCAAACGCTCAAAGATCGCCGCACTGGTCGCGCCATATTCCTCATAAGCGCGCGCCCCGGTCCAGCCCTTGCCCGCATGGTCATGGCCATCGGGATAGGCGGCCAGATCGCGGTACCGGATCAGGTTGAGCATATTGATCGGCGTGTCACGCGGCAGCGATTTGAACAGATCAAAGGCGGCCCGCGTCGGGTCAACATAGGTCTCGGTCATTTGGAGCTTCCTGTCTTGGCCGGGCAAGCGCCGGTGCGGCGGCCCGTGACGGTGGACACAATGCGCAGCGCCTTTTCCTTGGGTTGATCGAGCGTTTCTTCGACGCGCATCACCGTTTCCAGATCAACCTTGTCGCCGCCATAGGTGCCGCTGGTGGCAATAACCATCTGGCCGGGGTTGCCCTCCTTACGGCACGTCAGCACGGCATTGAGTGCGCCGCGCAGCAGCGAGAAGGATTCAAAGCTACACGCGCCATTGGTGGTGCCGCCAATCAACGTTGAGTTGGGTCCACGCGCCTGTTCCGGCGTGACGCAGCTTGTTTGCGTCTGCGTGCGGCCCTTCATCTGCTGGGTCATGGCATCGGCCATCTGCCGGTCTTCGCCTTCCATCGCGGGCAGACGCACGTCAGTGATTTCAGTGGTGACCGTCCATTGGCCGGGGGTGATGGTCTCTACCTTTTCAGCCGCCTTGTGCACGTCAGCGACAGAGGCATTCGTCAACTCGACGTCATCCTTGCCCGGCGTCTTATTGCATCCGGTGATCAGCAGTGCGGGGAGCAATATCCCCAAAGCGGCCTTCATCTTCATCTCCCCGCCCAAGAGATGGGCGCGGAGATTGAACGCGAACCGGCGCCAAATGGCAAGCAGATCAGGCGGCGGCCGCCAAGAAGTTGTAGGGATCAATCCCACGCGACCGGTATACCGTGTGCGCCTGCGTGTACTGCGTCGTCGGCTTGATGCCGAGGCGCGCGCGGGCGGCCTCCAGCGGTTCAGCCAGCAGCGCGCGGACATCCTGTTCGATGATCCGCTGGGCCGCTGTGCCCATGCGCTGCGCTTCCCCCACGGCTTTGAACACCGGGGCGTTGACCTTCACCCGGCGGCGGATTTCCAGTGCACCAGCCCAAGCGAGGAACAAGGCGGTCCAGCCGCGATCCTGCCCATAAGAAAAGCCAAGCGCGCACTGTTCACCCAGCGCATCGCGGCCATAGCCGGTCAACACATGGACCAGATCATGCGTGTCACGCGTGCGCTTGCCATACCATTCCAGCTGATCGCCATAGGTTGGGCGGCGGACGCGTTCCGATTCCTCGACCAGACCGGCCGCCGTCAGCCCTTCACGGCGCATAAACGCCACATAGGCATGGGCAACTGAGCCTTCGGGCATCTTCAACAGCGTCTCATGATCATCAAGGACCGCAGGCAGATAGGGTTCACTTTCCATCAGCGCGCGACCCTTTGCGCTCGCGCAAAATGCCTTGGCCTGTTCAAAGAACCCGTTGGACGGCAGACATTCCGAAATGTGGAAGACCTGTTCGGTATCTTCCTTATTCGCAACGAGCTTACGGAAATGCCCCATCGCCTTGAAGGGACGGAGTTTCAGCCGCTTGCGGCTAGGGTCGGTGAAGTGAATCGGTGCCATAGGGTTGAGAATGACTTTTGTTGACATTGATGTCAATAGCCTCGCCCGCGCACGCCCGCCATTGTCACACAGCGGGCGAACCTCTACGTTCCTCTTATGTCCCTCATCATCCGCACTTCGCTAGACGAGCCGGAAACCGGCCAAAGCTTTGTTCCTCATCGTCCTGTCCGCCCGCCCAAGGTGGAAGGCGGCAAACCGTTCCGAATTGTCAGCGAATATGAGCCTGCGGGCGATCAACCCGCCGCCATTGCCGAGCTTGTCGCCGGGGTTCTGGCGGGTGAACGCGATCAGGTGCTGCTGGGCGTTACTGGCTCCGGCAAGACCTTCACCATGGCGAAGATCATTGAAGCGGTGCAGCGCCCCGCACTGATCCTTGCGCCCAACAAGATCCTCGCCGCACAGTTATATGGGGAGTTTAAGAGCTTCTTCCCCGATAATGCGGTCGAGTATTTCGTCAGCTATTACGACTATTACCAGCCCGAAGCCTATGTGCCGCGCTCCGACACCTACATCGAAAAAGAATCGAGCGTAAACGAAGCGATTGACCGGATGCGCCATTCAGCCACCCGCTCGCTGCTCGAACGCGATGACGTGCTGATCGTCGCTTCAGTCTCCTGCCTTTACGGGATCGGCTCGGTCGAGACCTATTCAGCGATGATCTTCGATCTAAAAAAGGGCCAGTCGGTCGACCAACGGGAGATCATCCGCAAGCTCGTCTCACTCCAGTATAAGCGCAACGACGCGGGGTTCTCGCGCGGCAATTTTCGCGTGAAGGGCGACAATCTTGAAATCTTCCCGTCGCACTATGAAGACACCGCCTGGCGCGTCAGCTTCTTTGGCGATGACATTGAGGAGATTGTCGAGTTCGATCCGCTAACCGGCAAGAAGGTCGCCAGCCTCGATTATGTCCGCGTCTATGCCAACAGCCATTATGTGACGCCCGGCCCGACGCTGAAACAGGCGATGGAAGCGATCAAGTTTGAACTTCAGGAACGGCTGAAGGAATTGGTCGCGGAAGGCAAATTGCTCGAAGCGCAGCGGCTGGAGCAGCGGACCAATTTCGACCTCGAAATGATCACCGCCACCGGAAGCTGCGCGGGCATCGAGAATTATTCCCGTTTCCTCACCGGCCGCATGCCGGGGGAACCGCCGCCGACTTTGTTTGAGTATCTGCCAGACAACGCCCTGCTGTTCGTGGACGAAAGCCATGTCGGCATCGGCCAGATCAACGGCATGGCGCGCGGGGACCACCGTCGCAAACTGACGCTCGCCGAATATGGATTCCGCCTGCCAAGCTGCATCGACAACCGGCCCTTACGCTTCAACGAGTGGGAGGCCATGCGCCCGCAGACGACCTATGTCACCGCGACACCGGGCAATTGGGAAATGGAACAGACAGGCGGGGTCTTTACCGAACAGGTCATCCGCCCAACGGGCCTCATCGATCCACCCGTCGAAATCCGCCCGACCGAAGATCAGGTGCAGGATTGCATCAACGAATGCCGCAAGACAGCGGAGGCGGGGTATCGCACCCTCGTCACCACGCTCACCAAGCGCATGGCCGAAGACCTGACCGAGTTCATGCACGAAGCGGGCCTCAAGGTCCGCTACATGCATTCCGACGTGGAGACGCTGGAGCGCATTGAGCTCATCCGCGACCTGCGGCTGGGCGTGTATGATGTGCTCGTCGGCATCAACCTGTTGCGCGAAGGGCTCGACATTCCGGAGTGCGGATTGGTGACGATCCTCGATGCGGATAAGGAAGGGTTTTTGCGTTCAGAAACCTCGCTCATCCAGACCATCGGCCGCGCCGCGCGCAACGTGGATGGCCATGTCATCCTCTATGCCGACCGCATGACCGGCAGCATGGAACGCGCGATCAACGAAACCGACCGCAGGCGCGCCAAGCAGATGGCCTATAACGAAGCGAACGGTATCACGCCCGAGACGATCAAGCGCGCCATTGGCGACATCATCTCCCACGTCGCCTCGGGCGATCAGGTGACGATTGAGATTGAGAACGGGCCCCAGCACATGGTCGGCCACAATCTGCGCGCGTACATTGAAGACCTCGAAAAGAAGATGCGCGCCGCCGCTGCCGATCTGGAATTTGAAGAAGCCGGCCGCCTGCGCGATGAAATCCGCACGCTGGAGGCAACCGAACTTGGTCTGCCGGTTGACCAGCACAAGGCGCCGATCATGGGCCGCTCCAACGAAGGCAAGCCGGGGACGCGCAAGACACGCTATGGCAAGGTGCAGAAGAAGTGGGGGAAGAAATAGGGGCGGGCAAACCGAGTAATTGTTGGGCCTCGATTCCGAAAATAATCCGCACGCTTGGTCGCGCAGCTTTGTGCGATTATTGATCCGTTGCTTGGAGTATTGACCGTGATCCGATCCTTTGCCGATCCAGAAACGGAGCGCGTCTTCCGCGCCGAGCGGAGCCGCAAGCTGCCCTCAGATATTCAGCAGGTCGCGCTTCGCAAGCTCCGCCTATTAAATCGGGTCGAAAAGCTGCAGGAAGGGCGCATACCCAGCGGCAACCGGTTCGAACAGTTGAAGGGGTATGCCCCTTTGCGCTATAGCATTCGTATAAATGACCAATGGCGCATCACGTTCAACTGGTCGGATGGAGACGCGGAAGATGTCCGGATCGAGGACTACCACAGAGGATAGCGACCGGTTGGACAACGTCCATCCGGGCGAAATTCTCCGCGAAGACTTTCTCGTCGGGCGTGACATTGCGGCGAGCGAGGTGGCGGCGGCGACCGGAATCGATATTGATCACCTCACTATCCTGCTGGACGGCAAGGTCGCTGTGGACGCAAATATGGACCTGCGGCTTGCGCGCTATTTTGGTATGACTGAAGGGTTTTTTCTGGGCCTCCAGAACGACTATGATTTGGAGGAAGAACGCCGTGCTCACGGCGCGGAGTTCGACCGGATCGTTCGCCGCGCGGCTTAACGCCTACCGCAACACCCCCGCGGCCTTCTGCCGTCGCGCATAGATCAGCAACGCAATCGCGATGAGCCAGACCAACGCTGTCATCACCATCGGCACGCCGCCAAAGACCTTGGCCATATCCACGCCAGACAGGCCGAACTGCCAGACGGAGTTGACAGCAAGGCCAAGCAAAGAGGCTGCGAACGCATAAACCGCGTTTCGGCTGCGCAAGAAAAGCAGGAGCGATCCCGCAATCGCGCCCCACACGCCGATGGCCCAGAAGAACTCTGCCCAAACCGGAAAGCCTTCAAAAAAGGCGCGTTGTTCGTCTGAGAATTGCGCAAGATATGTGGCGTTGCGCGTCTGCGTCATCACATAGTCGAGACCACCTATGGCATTCCAAAGCAGCGAAACGGCGCCGACAATCCAGATATGCTTCGGTGTGGTTGTTACCGTATCAGTCATGGCCTCTCTCCCTGCCATTTCAGATGCAGAGAAGATTGCGCCTCAACTGACGGGACGTCAATCGGTGTCGAACAGACCGGCCAGTTGCTCGATCATCGTGCCGCCCAACTGCTCAGCGTCCATGATGGTCACGGCCCTCTGGTAATAGCGCGTCACATCATGCCCGATGCCGATGGCGCAGAGTTCGACCGGCGACTTGTTCTCAATCCAGTTGATCACCTGCCGCAAATGGCGCTCCAGATAGGCGCCATTGTTGACCGACAGGGTGGAATCATCCACCGGTGCACCGTCGGAAATGACCATCAGGATCTTGCGGTCTTCGGGCCGCCCCATCATCCGATTGTGTGCCCAGAGCAGCGCCTCCCCGTCGATATTCTCTTTCAGCAAGCCTTCGCGCATCATCAGGCCGAGCGACTTCTTGGCGCGGCGCCAGGGCTCATCGGCGGCCTTATAGAGAATGTGGCGCAGATCATTGAGGCGTCCGGGTGTGCCGGGGCGTCCCGCCGCCAGCCAGCTTTCTCTGGACTGTCCGCCCTTCCAAGCGCGTGTGGTGAAACCAAGGATTTCTGTCTTCACGCCACAGCGTTCCAGCGTGCGGGCCATGATGTCCGCGCTGATCGCCGCAATGGAGATTGGGCGTCCCCGCATCGATCCTGAATTGTCGATCAACAGCGTGACGACCGTGTCGCGGAACTTGGTGTCGCGTTCCACCTTATACGACAGCGAACTGCCCGGCGACGTGACGATACGGGCAAGGCGTGCTGCATCCAGCAGGCCTTCTTCCTGATCGAAATCCCAACTGCGGTTCTGCTGCGCCATCAGGCGGCGCTGGAGGCGGTTGGCAAGCTTTGTCACCGCGCCCTGCAGATGAACCAACTGCTGGTCGAGATAGGCGCGCAGACGCGTCAGCTCATCCTCATCGCACAGCTCAGTCGCGGCGATGACTTCGTCAAACTCGGTCGTCCAGCTCTTATAGTCGAACTGCGGCGGAAGATCCCCCATCGGGCGGTTGGGGCGGACGGGGAGCATCCCCTCCTCACCTTCGTCGCCGGGATCGCCATCGGAGTCCATGTCCGATTCGGCGTCCATTTCCTGCTGCTCGCCGTCTTCGGCCTCACCTTCGCCTTCCTCAGCGCGGGCGTCCATCTGGGCCTGGCTGTCGCCTTCTTCGGATTGTTCCTGATCCTGCTCGCCCTCGCCTTCCTGTTCGTCTTCGGACTGATCATTCGAATCGGTCGGGTCGATCTCATCGGGGTTGGCGGTCAGTTCCAAATCGCGCAGCAGTTTTTGCGCGAGTTGCGCAAAGCGGCCCTGATCGTCGAGCGCGTTCGACAGCGCATCGAGATCTTCGCCCGCTTTCTCTTCAATCCAGCCGCGGACCATATCGAGCCCGGCTTGCGCAGCGGGCGGTGCAGCATCGCCCGTCAGTCGTTCGCGCACGAGCAATCCGACAGCAGTCGGCAAGGGCACTTCGTCTGCGGCCTGCGCGCGGGCAATCGGGTCGGACCGCATCCGCATGTCGAGCGCATGGCCTAGATTAACGCGGACGCCGTCCATCGCACGGGCGCCAATGGCCTCCACGCGCGCACTTTCAATTGCATCAAACACTGCGCCCGCCACCGCTTCGGGCGGACGGTTCGCCATGTGGACGCCGTCATTATGATGCCGCAACCGCAGCGCCATGCCATCGGCAAAGCCACGCGCTTCCGCCACCTGATCAGGCGGCAACAGGCGGCCCGGCATCGGCACGCGGAAGTTTTTGCCAACCTGTGTCGGGGCGTCTGCGGTGAAGGCAAGCTCCACCTCAGGCTCATGCGCAATCGCGCGCGAGGTGCCCGTGAGCACCTGTTTAAACTGTTCGAGGGGAGATTGGTCGGCCATTGAGCGATCAGCGTTAGCGTTGAACATCGCTCACGAAAAGCCACGATTCACCAAAGGGAGTGAAATGCCAGAGGGCCTGTAAGCCGGGTTCTGTCCACCCCGGACCGAAATCCGGGGATGGGCGACCATTCCTCTAGGCGTCCTGTTACCAGAACGCTCAAGCAACCAACCCGGGCGACGGGGAGGAGGAATCCCATATGCCGCCCCTATTCGGTCTTGCTCCCGGTGGGGTTTACCATGCCGCTTCCGTTACCGGACGCGCGGTGCGCTCTTACCGCACCCTTTCGACCTGACCGGGCCGAAGCACCGGCGGTTTGCTTTCTGTGGCACTTTCCCTGGGGTCGCCCCCGCCGGACGTTATCCGGCACCGATCCTCGCTGGAGCCCGGACTTTCCTCCCGCATGTCCGAAAACATGCCGGCGGCCGCCCGGCCCTCTGGCAAAGGCGCTTTAGGCGGCTCCGGCGGATGGCGCAATGTCAGCCTTGGCCGTGAGGACGAAGGCCTTAAGTAAAATCCCCCGCCGCTGCAGACCAGCGCCGTGACTGCATCTGCGGATCGGCGAGGATCAGACGCCGCAACGTCGCCTTGCGTTCCGCCCATTGTGTGCTGCCAATGGCGATGAGTGCCTCGAACGGATCATTCGAAGCCAGCGCCCTCGACACCGACGACCAGACATTCCGCCCCCCGCGCCCATGGTGCAGCAAGTCCGCAATCACACAACACGCCGCTGCACGCTGCCCATCGATCAGCCCCCGCCGGTCCGCCCGCCCCATATAGCCCCGGAAGCTTTCGATCATCTGCGCAATCTGGGCCAAACGTGCAGGTCTGTTGTTCGCCGTCCAATGGATCAGCCGCGCCGCGGCCATAAGCTCCGCATCATCAATCTTGTCCGGCGCGGGATTGAAATAGGCCATCAGCGCGGCACTTGAGCCTGCCGTTTCAAGCGAGCCAGCCGCACCTTGGATGCGACCATTGACCAGTGAGAGATCGGGGAAATAGTCCGCCGCCTCCGGCAGCGCGAGCATAGCGCGAAACCAGTGGACAAAATCTCCATCCGGTACGTGCGCTGCAAATTGCCCAAAGCCAAAGGTGTATCCGGCGCGGTCATAGCTGTTGAGCGTCAGGAAATTGCGCCCCTCACACCCCGCCGTCGGATTGATGAACTGCACCCAAAAGCCAAACTGGCTTGCGTAATTCTTAGGATCATAATCGAGCTTCTGGAGGGGAGCGCCGGGGAATATATTGTAGAGGCCAACCCGCCCCTCATAAGTCACGCGCCGCCCGATATATAAACGCGGGCCACCGTCTGCCGTCGCCCAATAATCTCTGCCGTCGCGAATGATGTCGAACCGAATTGCCATGATGCTGACTCCTCAAATCAGACGCGGTACCCGCCGCCTGTGAGGATAGATCAGACGAAATCCTACTTTGAAAGGGAGAATGTTCGGGTGGGCTGGGTGGAGTTGCGGCACCCCGAAATCCGCTCGCCCTGAGCTTGTCGAAGGGCCGTACTGTTTAACTTGAAGAGCAGGAAAAACAGTCCTTCGACAAGCTCAGGACAAACGGTGTGCGTGGAGTCCGCCTCAATCCCCCGTCGGCTTCGGCAGCAGCAGCCCAAGCAGAATCGCCCGGCATTCCCCATCGATAATCCCGTCGATCATCTCAGGCCGGAAGCGCCGTTGGAAGGCGCGGACGGCCGCGACACCATCTGCGACGTCATAGCCAAAGCGTTCCAGCGCGAGGAGGAAGCCTGCGTCGGACCAATCCGGGTCCATCAAATTCTTGGTTGGCCTTGGCAGCGCCAGCCGCAGCCGCGCGAGGCGGTACCAGGGGAAGAGCTCGCCCGGATCTTCCTTACGCGCCGGGGCCACATCACTATGGCCAACGACATTGCCGCGCGTGATGCTGTGGCGCTCCATAATCCCGGCCAGAAGCTCAATGACCGCTTCGATCTGCGCTTCAGGGAAAGGGCGATAGCCGAACTCATGCCCGGGATTGACGATCTCAATGCCGATGCTCGCCGAATTAATGTCGCTCGTGCCGCGCCACCAAGATCGGCCCGCATGCCAGGCGCGCTTGTCCTCATCGACCATGCGGACGACCTGCCCATCTTCGGCCACGACATAATGCGCCGAGACCTTGGCCTCCGGATCGGCAAGGCGGGCGATGGCCGACGCGCCGTCAATCATGCCGGTATAATGGAGGACCACCATCGACACAGGGAGCGCGCGCGCATCAAAATTGGGCGAGGGCGTGTCGATGAAGTCCATGATCAATCCTGTCGCTGCTCAGCGGCACGCGCGGTGCGCAGGGTCACAATGGCAACACCGATCAGCACCACGACCCCACCTGCAATCATCATCGGCGTCATCTTCGTGCCGAACCAGTAAGACGCCGCAACCACCGAAATGACGGGGGTCGGCAGGGTCAGCGGCACGACGGTGCTGACGGGGTGACGTTGCAACAGGATGCTCATGGCCCCCTGACCGATAACAGTAGAGCCGAGCGCGGAAAAGAGGATCCAGCCAAAGGTCGACAAAGGCAGGTCCGGAATGCTGGCAAAGGCCGCCGGTTCCGCCACAAAGGCAATTGGGCCGAGGACGACAGCGCCAACCAGCCCGACCCATGCGTAAATCGTGAGCACCGGCACCCCGATCAACCGACGCTGGATGAGCGAACAGATCGCCCAGACAAGGCTCGCCACTGCTGTGAGCACAAGGCCGAGGCGTTCATCGACGACATGGGGGTCGAAGACCACCAGCACAACGCCCGAAAAGGCGAGCGCCATGCCCGCAATCCGGTATTTGTGGATGCGCTCTCCCAGAAAGATCACCGCCAGGATGAGCGAGAAAGGCGCGCCGAGTTGCCCTGCAATGGCGAGCGCGCTGATATTGGTGGAAACCGCCATCGATATGTTGACGATGATATAGAATAGCGCCCCCGACAACAGGCCAAGCGTCACCAATTCACGCATCCGCCCCTCGATCAGCCGGAGCGCAGGCAGGCAGATGAGCAGCACCATCACCTGCCGCAACCAGGCGGCGGTCAATGGCTGGACGAGATCAACGCCTACCTTGACTGCGATCAGATTCAGGCCCCACATCACGTTCATCGCGATGGCGACAAGGACGTCATAGCCTCCGAACTTGTGTTGGGGTTGCGCGGTCATGCATCGGCCATAGAGCGACCGTCAGAGGAAACCAAATCTTTGCAGCCGATGGGCGATTTTATCCTTGTCGAACGGCTTGAGCAGATAGGAGTCTGCCCCCGCTCGCATGGCCCGACGGATCTCGCTTCCGCGCGTTTCGGTGGAACATAAAAGGATGCGCGGCTGCGGCACATCGTTGCGCGCGCGGATCGCCGCTGCGACCTCCGGCCCGTTCATATCGTCCATCCACCAATCGAGAACAATCAGCGCGGGCGATTTGGCGTCGCATTGAAGCAACGCCTCGCGCCCCGAGGCCGCTTCCGACACAGTAAAGCCGAGCGGCTCCAGCATGTTGCGCACAATTGCCCGGATAAGGCGACTGTCATCAACGATCAAAGCACTACGCGGCATGGACAATTTTTCGACGCGACGGCGCGCGCAGCGTGACCGTCAGCCCTTGTCCGGCCGCACTGTCATAAGCGACTTGGCCGCCCAAAAGATCAAGCCTTTGCGCCACTGCATCCAGCCCGACACCGCGGCCTGAAAGCGCCGTCACCTCTTGCGCGGTGCTGATACCCGGCGATTGGAGAATCTCTTCAATAGGCAAACCGATCAGCCCGTTTGCCCGACCCGCCGTGCGCAGAGCATCCTCATCAAGCCCGGCCCCGTCATCCGAAACGGCAAGAACCAATTGGTCGCCCACCACTGACGCCGACACATGGATCGACCCCGCTTCCGGCTTGCCCAATTGCCGCCGCTCCGCAGGCGCTTCTATGCCATGGGAAAGTGCGTTCCGGACAACATGCAACAATGGGTCCCGCAGCCCGTCCACCACTTCGCGGTCGAACATGATGTGGCCGCCGTCGATCATCAACTCGACCTTCTTGCCACACCGCGCCGCCGTTTGTGCAACGATAGCGCCAAGCCCCGCGAAGATGCGATCAACCGGCTGTTGGCTGCTCGCGGTCAGCGCGCGGGCCATGGAGGCGATGCGGGTCGACAATTCGGTAATGGCGGGCAGCATCGGGCTGTTCGGCTCAACGAACGACAGGAGCTCCAGCAACTCACGCTGCCCGGCTTCCACCTCTTCCATGCTGGTTGTGAGCAGCTCAAACTGTTCGGTCGGGATGCGCACGGTGCGGGTGCGTCGCTGGACCGGCCCTTGGCCCGGCTTGTCATCCCGCCGCTTGTCGATGGGTTCAAAGCCAATGGCGCGGACCATGTCTGGCTCATCCGCGTCGGATAACCCGACCCCGGCTTCCACCGCATCGGCCAAAGCCCCGAGACGTTCAACCAGCGCGGCGACGCCTGCCACAAAATCTGGCGTGACCGCACATTGCCCGTCGCGCGCCTGTGCGAGGCCACGTTCAGCCCCATCGCAAAGCCGCTCAAAACGTTCGAGATCCAGGAACCCGGCATTCCCGCGCACGGTGTGGACGAAGCGAAAAACAGCATCGAGCGCGGCGCGATCCTGAGGGCAGTCTACCCATCGGGCAAGCGGTGCCCCCGCGCGCTCAAAGCCCTCGCGCAGGTCCGCTATGAATTCACCAAAAAGATCCGTCATTCGAGATGCCCAAGTTATTCGGCACCCTCTAGGCGAAGACGG
Source organism: Chakrabartia sp. (assembly GCA_040398605.1). Taxonomy (GTDB): domain Bacteria; phylum Pseudomonadota; class Alphaproteobacteria; order Sphingomonadales; family Sphingomonadaceae; genus Aquisediminimonas. The sequence goes on along the minus strand of JBBATT010000026.1, from coordinate 656 downwards.
TTAATTTCGGCCAAAGGCAAAGCCGAAAATGCTGATGTGGCGGCCTCAGCCGATCAGCGTTGCGCCGAACAGCAGAAACGGTTGATCGAGTTCAGACACCTGAATCTCCCCGCCCGATTGCGTTGCAATCTGGTGCGCCATCCAGGCGGCTGCGACCCGAGGCGTCAACTCTGACTCAGCCAAATCCCCGGTCAGCGCCTTGCGGATATTGTCATCAAGGATCAGCCGGTCACTCGTCGCCCGCACCGCAATTTCTGTGCGGTCGAGATGGATTTCCGCGCCGACATCGAGCCTGCCGCCGCGCACGAGCGTGTCGCCGGCAATCATCGCGAGGTTCAAAAGCACCTTGATCGCGGGCTTGGCGAGCATGGGTTCTGTCACCATCCAGCCCAGTTCAAGCCGTTTGTTGTTGGAGAACAAGCCCTCAATCGCCTGCTGTGCTTCGCGCACATCCACCTTGTCACCAAAACCGCCGGCGGCTCCGAAGGCGAGGCGGAAGAATTTTAGCTTATTGGCTGATGTCCGGGCACTATCCGCGAGCAGATCAAGGCATTGCTGGCGCATGTCCTCATCGGTTTCGATGGCAAGAAGCTCAATGCCATTGTTGATCGACCCAACCGGGCTCAACAGATCGTGGCACAGCCGCGAACAGAGCA
>JBBATT010000025.1:0-14028 GCA_040398605.1 Chakrabartia sp. | reverse complement strand
GGGGTCATGGCATCCACCTTGGCGCATGAGCTGAACCAGCCGCTGACCGTGGCCGCCAACTACCTCGCCATGATTGAAAACGGGTTTGAAACCCGGCCCGATCTGGTGAAGCAATATGCGGCGCGCGCGGCAGAGAAGGTTTTGGAGGCGGGCCTCATCATCCGCAGCGTGCGCAACTATGCCGCAGAGGGTGCCGTCAACCGGCGGCCGGAGAAGCTGCACAGCCTGGTTGCCAACGCGCTGTCGTCTGTGTTTGAAATTCCCGGACAAGCCCTCAGCACCATTGTCATCAATGAGGTGCCGGACGATCTGAACGTGCTGGTCGATGCGCGGATGATTGATCACTCCATTGCCAATATTGTGCGCAACGCGCTGGACGCGCTGGCGGGCCGGCTGGAGGGCCGCATTGAGATCAGCGCCCAGCGTGCGGGCGATATGATCGACCTTAACATCGCCGATAATGGCCCCGGCATGGACGACGATATCGCCGTCAACCTGTTCAGCCCGTTCATCACCACCAAGGAAAAGGGCACCGGCCTTGGCCTGCCTTTGTGCCGCACCATGGTGGAGGCCAATGGCGGGAAGATCAGCCTGATCCGCCCCGACGCGCGCGGCGCGGTGTTCTCCCTCACTTTGCCGTGCGCCGACCCGGCACAGCCCATTCAACAAGGAAAAGCGCTTTGACCCGAAGGACAGTTCATATCGTCGATGATGATCACGACGTGGCGGATTCGCTCGCGCTGCTGGTGGTGTCGATGGGGCACACGCCGGTCATCTGGTATTGCCCGCAGATCTTCCTTGCGGAAAAAGAGCTGAAGCCGACCGATATGGTGCTGCTCGACATCCGGATGCCCGTGCTGAGCGGGTGGGATGTCATGCGCCGCTTACGCGAAGAGGGGTATCTGAACGATATCGTCTTTATGACCGGCCATGGGGCAGAGGCGTATCTTGACCAAGGGCTGGAGGCCGCGCGGGCGAACATCCTGCCCAAACCGTTCAGCGCCATTGATCTGCGCGCCGCCATTAGCGGCTGAGCCGGGACCGGTATTTTTACGAGGTGCGACATTTTCCTCCATTATGGTATCAATGCCTGACGACCTAAACAGGCAGCGCGTGGTGCCGACCTGACATCGCGGCTTCGTTGTCCTGGGGCTCCGGGGTAAAAACCATGCAAGCGCGGCAGGAAACGCTGGCGAAGGAAGAGGCAGCGGACCGGGAGTTCCTCTCTGACCTCACGCATAAGCTGATGCAAACCGGCGCGCCGGAGGCCATTGTGGAGATCACGATGCAGCGTCTGGCGCAGCATCTATCGGTAGACCGCGTCGGCATTTCTGAACTGACACGCGACCGGACAGGCTTTGTCACCCGCGCGATGTGGAGCGACACAGCCCTGCCCCCACCCCAACGCGCGCAGCCGCAGCACTTCAGCCCCGCCCTGATCAAAGAGATGTCCACCAACGGCCCCTTTGTGGCGGAGGACGTGCAAACTGATCCGCGCTGCAAGAGCCGCGAACGCGGGCCGATTTTTGCGGAGATGGACGTGCGCGGCCTGCTGAACATCCCCATACAGGCCGGCGGCAAGAGCCCGGTGTTCCTCTTTGTGCACAGCCGCCAGCCGCGCAAATGGCAGCCGCGCGAGATTCAGCTGTGTGAACAGGTCATCGAAAGACTGTGGAACAGCATCAACCGCGCCGAGGCGGAGGCCGTGCGCGATACGGCGGAGGAAATGCTCAACATGGCCATGAGCCTGACCCAGATGGGCGCCATTGACCGCAACTATACATCCGGCGCAATGCGCATGTCCGACGGCTTTTTGGGGCTGAGCGGCCAGCCGGAGATGGCAGGCGGCCCGCGCTTTGGGTATCTGGACGTGGAGTACATCAACATCGTGCACCCGGACGATCGGGAGCGTTTTGCAGCCAAAATCGCCGCCGGTATCGCCGAAGGCCTGGCCTCTGGCGAAGACTATGAACTGGATGACGAACACCGCATCCTCACCGCCGCCGGAGCGACGCGGCACATCGCCTATAAATCGCGGGTCCATTTTGAAACGAGCGCGGAAGGGACCAAAAGCCTCTCCCGCTCCACCGCCGTACTTCAGGATATAACAGAAAAGGTGCAGCAGGCAGACGCCGCCGCTTTGGTGCAGGACCGTCTGCACAAGCTATCCCGGCTGACCGCAATGGGGACGATGGCCTCTACTTTAGCGCATGAACTCAACCAGCCGCTGACGGCCGCTGCCAACTATCTCAACGTCCTGCGCGCGCTGGACCGGGACGGGCGGGCGCTGGACGATATCAGCCGCGGCGATGTGCTGGAAATGGCAATGCGCGGTGTGCTGGATGCCGGCCAGATCATCAAAAAGATGCGCACCTTCACCAGCGGCGGCGGATTGCAGCGCACGCCGGTGCCGCTGGCGACCATTGCGGAGAGCGCCGCCCATAATGTCGCGGACCCTGTTGGCGGCCGCAAGCCGGAAATCACCCTCCACGTGCCCAAGCGGCTGATGGTGGATGTGGACGCCATGCAGATCGAACAGGTGCTCGCCAACCTCCTGCGCAATGCAGCCGAAGCGATGACGCAGCAAAAAGGCGCCAAAATCACGCTGACCGCCCACGAACAGAACGGCTTTGTTGACCTGCATGTGATCGACAACGGCCCCGGCATCCCCGATGATTTCGCCGATGAGCTGTTCAATCCCTTCCAGTCCAGCAAGCAGGACGGCATGGGCCTTGGCCTCTCGCTCTGCCGCACCATGGTGGAAGCGCATGGCGGCCACCTGACGCTGGAAAAGCACGACAGCACCGGCTGCGATTTCCTGATCCGCCTGCCGAAGACGGCGCGGCGGGGGAAGGTGGGTTAGGGGGTAACGACAAAAAGTTCTCTTTATGTTCGGATTTTTCATAAAAAATGGCTCGATTTCGAATGCCAATTATCCTGATTGCTTGACGGCATTTGTTATTTAGAACATCAGGCGAACATTCAATCTGGGTGCAACTCTCACGTCGGTGTTTGACGGGCTTGCTCGAGCTGCTAATCGTATCTGGATCGCACCCTCAAAAGGCTGGTGATGGAAAGAAGCAGAATGAAATTGCAGTTGCCGGTCATAGATTTGTTTGCAGGAGCAGGAGGGTTAAGCGTCGGCGCTGCCCAAGCTGGCTGCGATGTTCGAGCCTCAATTGAACTCGACCGCCATGCTTGCGAAACCATGAGAGCTAATCCCCAGTTTCACGGGGAGGTCGTTCAAGGAGATGTATGTGGCTTGACCGGCCCTCAACTCCGTTCGATCGCAGGGCTTAGGCCAAATGATCCTCTGATCGTGGTGGGGGGCGCGCCGTGCCAGCCCTTTTCGAAGGCAGCATATTGGGTCGAAGGCGGACAAGAGGCGAAGTATCGAAGAGAGCGCGCGGCAGGAAAAAATGCTCTTCGCCCCTCACCCCCAACCGAAGCCCGACCAGATGAGCGCCGTAGTCTTGTTCAGGAGTTTTGGCGTCTAATCGCAGAGTCCCATGCTGACGGATTCGTATTTGAAAACGTCCCGAGCATTCGCCATCCGCGCAATCGACCTATACTTGAGGCGTTCAAATCTGCCGCTTTTCAAGCGGGTTATGAAGTAACGGAATTAAGTGCAAACGCGGCAGAATATGGCGTCGCACAAACTCGCGAGCGTGTATTCCTGCTTGGTGCAAAGCGGGCTCGTCCCTTGGCTCCATCACCGACACATGCCTTCAAGCCTGCACAAAAAGATTTTCTGAAGGCCGCCGTCACAGCTGCTGAAGCGATAGAAGGGCTCGACGGGGCAGAACACTTTGAGCCCGAAGAGGTTGTTAGTGGCCGGTGGGCGCAGCATCTTTTCGAAGTTCCTCCTGGATGGAATTACAAAGCCCACACGGCCTGGGCGGGGCACCCTAACCCAACTTTCATAACGGAAACCCGGTTCTGGAATTTCTTGTTAAAATTGTCGCCTGAGCGTCCCTCGTGGACATTAGCGGCATCGCCAGGCCCTTGGACAGGGCCATTTCATTGGAATTCGAGGCGGCTGCGCACTGCCGAAATGGCAGCGCTCCAAGGTTTTCCACGTGACTACCGGGTAAACGGCTCCAGACGTGAACGAGTTAAGCAGATGGGTAACGCGGTTCCCCCGCCGCTCGCCTCAGTCATGGTGCAAGCCGTGGCAAATGCAGTTGGAGCTTAGAATATGACACTTCGCAGCGTGAGCCTATTCAGCGGCTGTGGGGGTTTAGATCTCGGGTTGCATGAAGCCGGCTTTTCAACAGTCATGGCGACCGACGCTGAAAAGCTGTGTGGCGCAACATTTAAGGCAAACTTCCCCACCATCCCATTTATTACAAAACGCATAGGGGCGCTCACTCGTACTGATATTGTTGAAGCGCTAGGGAACAAGATTGGCGATATTGACCTAATTGCAGGCGGCCCACCTTGCCCGTCGTTCTCAAAGAGTCGATTTTATCGCAAGGACAAGCCGCGCGCCCTTGATGATCCTAATGGCTGGGAAACGGTCGAAGGCTACCTTAACATGCTGGATTGGGTGAGACCCCGCAGTTTCTTGCTCGAAAATGTCAAAGGACTCACTTACAAAGTCCATAGTGAAGCTCTTGAAACCATTGTCGATCGCGCGGAAAAATTGGGCTACAATGTCAATTGGGGTGTCCTCAATGCTGCAGATTTCGGTGTCCCCCAAATCCGCGAGCGTTGCTTTGTTCTAGGCTCTCTGGACTGCAAGCTCGAATTGCCAAAGGCTACACACGCAAAAATTGCAACAGAGACTTTACAATCATGGGTAACTGCGGGCCAGGTACTTTTAGATTTGGATACAGATGAATTTGCGTCAGACGAAGGTCATTTTGCTGGTGGACGGCATAATGACCTGTTGCGACAAGTGCCTCCTGGAGAAAACTATCTTCATTTCACAAAAGAGCGCGGATGCCCTAACCCCATTTTCAAATGGCGTAGTCGCTATTGGTCGTTTTTGCTAAAGCTGAGCCCAGACATGCCATCTTGGACTATCCAAGCCCGACGGTCGAATAATATGGGACCATTCCACTGGAGGAGCAGGATCTTGCGGATCTCCGAAATCATGCGCCTGCAGTCCTTCCCCGATGAATACTTCATTGCCGGCAATATTGAGCAGCAGTGGCGTCAGATAGGAAACGCCGTTCCCCCATTGCTTGCGTCCGCTATCGGACGCGTTATCGTGGATCAATTGAGAGGCTCCAAACTGAAAGATGCAGCATGAGGTTGCCATCATTTAATGACTTTTCACCGTTCATCGTTGGCGATGTAAGAAAACCGCTTGATATCATATCAAAGCACGAAGGTGACTTTGAGGCTATTGCAAAGCGATGGGCAGAGGAATTTTTCAAGGGCAAAGACAACAAGCGCGCTAGAACGAATGTTGCTGCAACCCTCAAAAACATTGGCCTATTTGACCGCAACGCCGCCTGCCTGACCGCGGAGGGGCGCCACATTCTGGAAGCGAATTCCGCCACGGAGGCTGCAGGGCTCTTTGTCCGCCACATCATCGAGCAAAGAAATGGGATGCGCGTGATTGATGCGCTGACATCACTGCAGCAAAGAGGTGAAAGGGTAACAAAGGACTCGCTAAAGAAGGAACTAAAATCCCTAGGTGTGGACGGACTTTCGTCCGGCACCACCGACCACACAACTTTAGCCAACTGGATGGTTACTGCGGGTATCTTGTCGCCAAAACCGTCCTACGCGCCGAACGACGGTGCGTTGAAGGACCTCATCGGAATTTCGGGAGGTGAGCGATCTGAGTTGCTCGCGTTGCCGCTAGTTCAACAAATTTTCCTCAACATCTTAAGGCGTCTAGTTGAAGCCGAGGCAGATCGTTCTGTTCCATCAAAACTCGTCACAGACGAATGTCTGCGTGATTTTCCAGCTCACTTCGATGACGATCAATTGAGCGCAAAAGTCACACGGCCACTTGTAGAGGCTGGCTGGATAACTCTCACTGGTCGTTCCGGTTCGTCTAGTGGAGGTAAAGCCGGGAATGTTACCGCCACGGCTAAGCTACTCGACATCCCGCTCGCGCAAATTGTACCAGACTTTGATGCGGTGGTTCCCGCCGACCTGCGGCGGAAAATTAACACGCCGCGCGCCGAAGCTCAGCGCCTGCTGAAGAGTTCAGATAAGCATGAGAAGGGCTTGGGGTTAGAGCTACTGACCCTTCGGATGCTGATCGATCTCAATCTACAGCCACGCTCTTTCCGTCTTCGGACGAAGGAGACAGCTTACGCAGAGCTTGATCTAACTGCTGAGGGTTCGAACCTGCTCTTCTCCCGCTGGAACTGGCAGTGCAAATGCATCAGTTCCCGGGTCGCATTAGGCGATGTAGCCAAGGAAGTTGGCCTTGCAATCTATTCTCGGTCCCATGTCGTTGCAATAGTAACCACGTCAGACTTTTCGAGCGAAGCCTTGAATTATGCTCGGCAAATTACGGCAACCACGCATCTACAATTTTTGTTCATCAAAGGCACTGTCATTGATGCATATCTAAGTGGCGGTCCCGCTGTATTACTCGATCACATCACCCGTAACGCCGCAGAAGTTATGATGGCAAAACGGCAGCAACCGATCAATCCTGAGTAAGACGGCCACCAAACTCAGTTCCGACCGCACGAAGCACCTGCAGATCTTACTCAAATAGCCCCCTCTTCCGTCACCCCAGCGCAGGCTGGGGTCTCACAGGCTTGGGTGCAGCAGATGCCAGCCGCGCGGGCCGCGCGTTTGCTCTTCACGATATGTTGGAAAAATGGTGCCGCTTAGGTGACTCGAACACCTGACCCCCGCATTACGAATGCGATGCTCTACCAACTGAGCTAAAGCGGCAATGGAGCGCGCCACTAACAGCGCTTGGGCGTGAAGACAAGCCCATCCGGCGCACGCAAGCGGCCTTTTGGCCTTTCGCATTGTATTCCCGCGGCACATCGCCTATATGAGGCTTGCTAACGTCGCTTGAGACGGGACAATCGGCCACGGCCCTCCGCTCCTTTCCACGCTTCTTTCGCCCTGCAGGCACCTCTTGTCTGCGGGCAATATTCTTATGTGAAAGGATCCCGGCAATGCCAGTCGGTACAGTCAAATTTTTCAACACGGACAAGGGCTATGGTTTTATCTCGCCAGATGATGGCGCGACGGACAGCTTTGTTCACATCAGCGCAGTCGAACGTGCCGGTATGCGCACGCTCCTGAAGGATCAGCGCGTTAAGTACGAGCTCGAAACCGATCAGCGCGGCAAAACCTCAGCCGTCAACCTCGAAGCGGCTTAACGGGATGGCCAAAGAGGATCTGATGACCCTCGAAGGCCTGATCGACGAGATTTATCCCGACGGGCGTTTCGGCGTCATGCTCGAAAACAACCATCGGATCATCGCCTACACGGCCGGAAAGATGCGGCGTTTCCGCATCCGTACGGTCGTGGGCGACATGGTGCGCGTCGAAATGACGCCCTATGATCTCAGCAAGGGCCGCATCGTTTACCGCGACAAGGGTCCCGGAGGGGGCGGACCGGGTGGTCCGCAGCGCAGGCGGCGTTAGTCGCCTGCGCCCACTTATTTTGGCGCGATTTTGCGCCCAGGAACTACATGTTTAAATCAAGTTATAAGACCAAAGGCCTGAACCTTCAGGCACCCTATATTCCTGCCTATTCAGATGCTTCTATAGGAAGTTATACGCGGCGCCTGTCGCCCATTCTGTCCCGGCGGGAACTTCAGCGGCTCGTGATCGATATGGTGGGCTGAACCGCCCTCATTCTCAATCGGCCCCTTTTTAAAAGCGGCCTGCGAAAGGAAAGACAATGTCACAATCAGGCGAGTATTTTCTCTCTCAGGCCGAAACATGCGCGGAAGCGGCGCGCAATTCGCCGCTTCCCCAATTGCGCGACAAATATCTGCGTGCCCAAGTCGCCTGGCAGGCGCTGGCCGACAGCGAAATCCGCATCCGTGATGCGCGTGACCGTCGGACGGCGGAACGTGAGGCCGCAGCCGCGCTCGTCGCGTCCTGATTTAGGCCGCGCCTTCGTCCGCATCCCCCATGCGGCCGCGCGCTGAGGCGAGTCTCCCGCCTGCTTGCTCGACAGGCGCCACTTCACTCATCAACGTCGGTGGCATGTTGACGAACACATTCTCATACTCACCGGGGCGCACGCGATAGGTTTCGTGATAGACGCCGACATCGCCATTGCCGATGGTGGCGCGGTTGAACGCGGCCCATGCGGGCAGATGCTGCAAGTCCCGCGCTTTGGCGTAATGCTCCAGATCTTCAAAAGACCGCCAATATTGGATGAGGACAATCGTCCGCCCAAACCAGGTCTTGCCGCCCATAAAGCCAAGCTCAGGCCTCGGATAAAGCTCCCGGAGCATGCGCGTCATCGCGAAGATAGTCGGCAACCAGCGATGCACTTTCCACAGCGTGTTGATCCGCATGCCGATGATGAACACCACATGCGGCTCTTCCAGCCGTGCGGTCCAGCGCCCCAGCCTGATGTTTGACATACCCCACCTTTCCAAACGCAGCTTACCTTCTACGCGGCCAAGTTAGGCGATATGTTTACACTGTCAACACCTTCATGCCGCACCCACAGAGCCTAGACCGGCGGCGACTTGAATCGACTGCGCCCGGCCCTTAGCGCCCAGCCGCTCCGCTGCATTGCGCAGATGGAAGCGGATGGTGGACACCGACAGATCAAGAATGATGCCAATCTCACTATCGGTTTTCCCCGCCGCCGCCCAGCGCAGGCACTGGACTTCCCGGCGGGTGAGCGTGGGAGAGAGCGTCGCGTTGCGGGGCCGGCCGCGCGCTTCATTGTGCGTCGCGACCACGCGGACGGCGAGCGCATGGAGCCGCGCGGCATGGTCCGCAAACACCTGCTCAACGCCCACCGCTTCCTTCGCGCACCAGACGATGGCCCCCATCAGGCCACGCGGCTGGTGAACGGGCGTAATGATCGCTTCCTCCAGCAGCGGGTAGGCCGCAATGCTGCTGCAATCGATATGCGCAAACAGCCCGGTTTCCCGCCAGGTCGCCAGCTTTCCATCGCGATAGTAAAAGGGTTCCGCCACCAGCCGCGCGGCAGACAGGAACGTGTCCTGCAAGGCGAGCTTGCGGTCACGCCAATAATGATAAGCCGGGTCCACCCAGCGAAAGGTGGTTTCCGCATAAGGCCGGTCTTCAGCATCGGCCATCGGGTGCGGGTCGGCGAGATCCGCCTGCGCGGCAATATAGGGCAGGCCCAGCTCTTCGCCGGTCTGCTGCACCTGCGCGATCAAGCCCGGCATGTCTGCCCAACATTTCGCCCTGAAATCGGTCACGCGCCCTCGCTCTCGCCCAATGCGCCGCCTCGGTCGCACATTCTAGGGGCGCGCGGCAAGCCGAATGCGCACCTGTGCGGAGATCGGGCCTCAGGGAGAACTGGTCCACACCCCGCCCGCTCCCAAAGTTCGGCCAATATGCGGGTCTCGCGTCGAGCAAACATAAGGTTAATCAATAACTTGCATAGATGCAGGATTGTGAGACACTCCCGCATAAGCTGAGGTCCTCTGCCGGAACGCGGCGGCGGGGCGCGACGCCACATATTGTGATCGGGCAAGCCTATGTCCTTCGTAGAACACCCTTTACGCGCCAGCATCGTTTCCGAAATGCACATGCGGCGCATGCCACCTCTGACATCCGCCATGGTGATGGTGCAGATCGTCCGACTGGTCACCGCCGAAGAACGCGAGGCAGAGCGCCTCCATGTCCTCCAGATGCCCGGTGTCGCGCCGTCGGCCATAAGTGAACGCAGCCGACATATTGAAGGGCAACGCAGCGACGGCGGAGAGTTTGTTTGGGAATGCCATAGCGAGGCATCGACGATGACGCTCATCATGCCCGCGTCGCCGGAGGATGGCTTTCAGATTGCGGGCGACAATGAAGACGCCATGCAGTGGATTATGAATGCGCCCGGCGCCGTCCTTCGCGCGGTCCGCATCGCGATCGTTAAGAATGCAGATGCAGACCGGATGATCAAAGCTGCTGACTTCTCCGCATCAGAATTGGTCAGTGCCCAAATTGGCCCTGTCCAGATTTGGTCTGACTTTCTCGTGCGCAGCGATAGTTTTGGACGCCTGGTGGTGACAGGTGGCGATCTGCCACCGGCTGACCTCGGCCGGATCATCCACCAGCTTCAAGAATTGGGGAATTACCGAAACCTCGCCCTCCTTGGCTTGCCGCTCGCCCAGGAGCAATCGGTGGCGGTGACGCGGCTTGAAAAGGAACTCGTCGCCATTGCGGAGCGCATGGAGGCGGGCATTGCGGACCAGCAACTCTTAGACGAACTGTGCGGCGTGGCCGCTCAGCTGACGCGGATTACGGCGGCGACAGCCTATCGGATGAGTGCAACCGTCGCTTATGCCCGCATTGTGGAGGAACGGCTGGATACTTTGGCCAGCAGCCGGGTCGCCGGGTTTCAATCCCTGCAGGAATTCACGCAACGACGCCTGCTCCCGGCGACACGGACCTGTGCGTCGTTCAGCGCGAGGCTTGAGAGTCTGTCGGTTCGGGTCGAACGGGCGACATCGCTGTTACGCACGCAGGTCGAAATGGTCGTGCAGGAACAAAATGCAGCGCTGCTCACCTCTATGGATAACAATGCCGAGCGGCAGTTGCGCCTGCAACGCGTGGTGGAAGGGCTTTCTGTCGTTGCCGTCAGCTATTACGCCGTTGGCCTGCTCGCTTACGTGTTGCACGCCGTAGCCCCCGCGATCCACGTGCCCGATGAGCAACTGGTCGCGGCAAGCGTGATCCCTGTCTTCCTGCTGGTGTGGACGATGCTGCGCCGCAAGGTCAATTCGATCGTCGGCACGAAGCACTAACCGCCGCGCAGCTGCTCCTGTTGGGATAACGTCCCCGACGCGGAACCTACAGGAAACCCCTTCGAGGTGCCAGTGCGGCCTCACCCCACCGGGTGCATGCCCTTGCCGACGCTGCCAAAGGCGGCCAGCCGCCCGACGCGGGAAAAAGGGAAGTGCTAGGGCCGCACACTGCACGGCCCCAGCTGAAGTTTGATATCAGACTGATTTTAGTTTCCAGCTGCTGGCTTTACTGCAGCTTCTGCTGCTGCCTTTACTGCTGCTGCTTCTGCTGCTGCTTTTTCTGCTGCTGCTTTTTCTGCTGGTGTCAGCACCTTTACCGGTGCCTTTGGCGCAGGAGGAATCTTAAGTGAATATTTTGCTGCCGAAGCGGGCTGGGCAACAGCCACGAGCGACAACGCAACGAGCGAGGCGGATAGTGTCTTAAACATAATGAATAACTCCAAGTCAGTGTAAAATTAAGCTGAGCTTGCAAGTGAGGGCGTATCGCGGCCACCCGTTAATTTGCCTTCAGCGCAGATCAGCCAATAAGTCAGACAAGGTACCAGGGCCGCACACTGCGCGGCCCTAGCTGAAGTTTGATATCAGACTGATTTTAGTTTCCAGCTGCTGGCTTTACTGCTGCTTCTGCTGCTGCCTTTACTGCTGCTGCTTCTAATGCAGCTTTTTCTGCTGGTGTCAGCACCTTTACCGGTGGCTTTATCACCGGAAGCTTAATCTGCTGTGGCGGCAATATTTTTTTGATGTTGATTTGCGCCGAAGCAGGCTGGGCAACAGCAACGAGCGACAACGCAACGAGCGAGGCGGATAGTGTCTTAAACATAATGAATAACTCCAATGTCGATGTAGACCTTTTCATATGCCAGCGCCGATGCCGAGAAGTTGACATAAGAGATTTGACATATTGTAAATTGGCTATCGGTGGATCTTCACATCGTCAACAACTGTCCCTCTCAATTCGGTTGCAGAATTGAGCCAAGCTGGCTCAGGCTATTTTATTGGCTAAAGTCCTGTTCGGGAGACGAATTATACCGACCAAGCCCAGGGAAGATGTCGATCAAGACGCAGTCAAAAAAACAAGCATGAGACCATTGAAGCGAAGACAGTGCGCCATGAAATGACAGCGGTTTTCTGTGAGACCGAAAGTCTTATGGTTATGATGGGGATGCGCGCTCCGGGGTCGACACAGACGCGCCGAAGACAGGCAAAGGTCTGAATGACGTGTGGACGCTTTTGACCTGCGGAAACGCCAAAGGAATAGGCAGGGCGTCGTCTCTTCGACGCCGATCCGTTACGAGATCAAAAGGGAAGTGCTAGGACCGCACACTGCGCGGCCCTAGCTGAATTTTGATATTAGACTTACTTTTAGTTTCCGGCTGCTGCTTTTGCTGCGGCGGCTGCGGCGGCTGCCATTTTTGCTTCGGCTGCTTTCACTGCGACAATTCTAGCTTCCAGATCTGCTCGAAACTTTGCTTCCATGGCTGCTCGTGCTTTTGACGCTGCTGCCACTGCCTGTGCCTCTGCGGCCTGACCCTGTGCCTGTGCGGCCTGAATCTCTGCCTGGGCCTGGGCCTGGGCTGCCTGCATCTGTGCCTGGGCCTGGGCCTGCGCTGCCTGCATCTGTGCCTGCGCTGCCTGCATCTCGGCCTGCGCCTTTGCCCGTGCCTGATCTGCCAGTGCCCGTGCCTGATCAGCCTTTGCCTTTATGGCTGCAAGTGGATTGAATTGCGCCGAAGCGGGCTGAGCAACAGCAACGAGGGACATCGCAACAAGCGCGGCGGATAGTGCCTTAGACATGATAAATAACTCCAATTTCGATTGAGAACTTTCCATATGCCAGCGCCAATGCAAAAATGTTGTTAGATTAACATAAGGAGAATGACATATATGATGAAAATATCATTGGATTTTTACATCGTCAACAACTGTCCCTCTCAATTCGGTTGCAGAATTGAGCCAAGCTGGCTCAGGCTATTTTATTGGCTAAAGTCCTGTTCGGGAGACGAATTATACCGACCAAGCCCAGGGAAGATGTCGATCAAGACGCAGTCGGGCTAAGGCCGCATTGCCAGTGGCGGAGACCTCACCTCAATTGCCCATGGCCTTGCACTCATCGGCCAAACACCCGACATTGAAAGCTGGAGCCCGCCTGAAGAGGAACAGCCATGAGTGTCGCCTTCCGCCGCGAAAGCGATGACGAGCATCTTGAACCCACGTTTGAGCTGCCTATCCCCGCCGGCCCCAATTATGTGACCGCGCGCGGGCTGGCGCAGATCGCTGCCAAGCTCGCGGAACTGACGACGCACCTCGGCAGCCTCACCGATGAAAGCGAGATCAAGGCCGCCAAACGCGCGTTGCGCTACTGGAACACGCGCCAATCGACAGCCCAGCTGCTGGAGAGGCCGGACGGCGCCCGCGTCGCCTTTGGCTGTACCATCGACTATGCGCTGAACGGCAAGCAGAACAGCATCACCCTTGTCGGCGATGATGAGGCGGACACGAGCTTAGGCCTCGTCTCCTTCACCGCCCCCCTCGCCCGGGCGATGCTCGATGCGGAAATCGGTGACCTGCTCGACTTCGCAGGCAAGGCGGAGGCCATTGAAATCCTCGCCATCCATGTACGGCCCGAGCTGTTCGCTTAGCCCCAGCCATCCCCAACCGGATGCTGCCCGCAGAACTTCAATTGATCCGTGCGCGGAGCTGAACCGAAAACTGCCCATTGGGCGTGCCGTTGGGCAAAGCGCCTTTGGGGTTCAAACATACATAGCGCACTTGGCTGTCATACCCCGAAGAGGGCGTATAAGCGCATTGCGCCAGCGATGCAGGCGGCGTGGCGCTGTTGGAAAACCTAAGATCGGTGCCCGGCGTGAATGTCACTGACGGCGTGCCACTGGTAAACCCGACAACCCCGCCAAAGGCAGGCGTCACCGCATTCAGGAAGGCAAGGTTTGCATTGATCGAGATCACCGCGAAGATCGAATTCGCATCTGTGCTGCCCGTGCCAACATTGCTGACCGTGGTGGTCAAGAGGATGTCATTGCCGGGCGTCGCAAAGGGGTTATCGGCGGTCGGATTAAACACGTCTGAGGCCGTTGCCACCGCGAGTTGCGCGGCGCCCGCGGCCGTTGCGACCGCA